>NZ_JAKSYF010000164.1:0-10639 GCF_022829745.1 Methylobacterium sp. E-016 | reverse complement strand
TGTGTTGCAGTGCAACATTCGTCGCTGGCTCGTGTTGGATAGATGCTACCCTCGCATCGCCGCGTGAGGGACGGCATCCCGATCGTCCGCTCGTCGTGCGGGTCCGGAGGTGCTGCCATCCTCCGGAGAGACATCATGATGTGAAGAGTTTCGGGCGCCGCGAGGCGTACGAAAGTCGTGGAAGAACGAACCCGCGGGATGGCGGGCGCAGAGCTATGGGGATTTGGGCAGACCGTCGTCCCCAGCGAGGGACGGAAGGCGTGTGATTACCGGCGCCTGGGTACCTGAGCGCTCCCGGATTGCCCGGTTTCCGGCGTTTGGCGGAGCGCGACAGGGTCGGGCGACAGCGTACGTGAAGACCATTCTGGCGTTCGGCGCGCGGAGAGGCGTGCCCCGAGGTGTGCCTCCTCGGATGTGTGGTGGTGCCAGGCCATGCCGGGTCATGGCGTACACGCCCGGTTCGGCGCGGGGCTGAACGGCGGCCCGCGCGGTTGGTACCAACCTGCGAAGGAGCCGACGATCGTCATGGGACCGCCGCAGCGGGGGCAAGGCGGTCGAACGTCGGTCGCAGCGTCTCGGGTGTCCGGTTCTGGGTCGGTGGATCGCGACGGGGGCGGTGTGCCGAGGATCGCGCGGATGTGGGCCAGACCGGCCTTCCGGTTCGAGCCGGCGAGGAAGCCGTAGTGCCGGATGCGGTGGAAGCCGCGCGGCAGGACATGGAGGAGGAAGCGCCGGATGAACTCCGTGGCGGACAGGGTCATGACCCGCGCTTGCCCAGCCCCGGCGCGCCGATAGTCCTTGACGCGGAAGCTGACGTTCGCCCCGTCGAAGGCGAGGATGCGCCGGCTGGAGATGGCGACGCGGTGGGTGTAGCTCGCCAGGTAGGCGAGCACGGCCTTCGGTCCGGCGAAGGGCGGCTTGGCGTAGACGACCCAGCGCTTCCTGCGCACCGGGGCGAGCGCGCGGACGAAGGCCTTGGCGTCGGAGAGTGGGGCCAGGGTGCCGAAGAAGGCGAGCATCCCGGCCTCGTGGAGGGCGGCGAGCCCTTCGAGGATCAGGCGGCGGAACAGCATGCCCAGCACCCTCACCGGCAGAAGGAAGGGAGGGCGCGACGCGACCCATCGGGTCCCGTCCGGCGAGAGGCCGCCGCCGGGCACGATCATGTGGAGATGGGGATGGTGGGTCATGGCCGAGCCCCAGGTGTGGAGCACAGCGATGAGGCCGATGCGGGCACCGAGATGCTTCGGGTCGGCGGCGATCCACGTCATGGTCGCGCTCGCTGCCCGGAACAGCAGGTCGTAGACGGCGGCCTTGTTCTGGAAGGCGATGGCGGCGATCTCGGCGGGCAGGGTGAAGACGACGTGGAAGTAGCCGACCGGGAGCAGGTCGGCCTCGCGCGCGGCGAGCCAGTCGCGCGCCGCCGCGTCCTGGCAGCGTGGGCAGTGCCGGTTGCGGCAGGCGTTGTAGGCGACGCGCAGGTGGCCGCACGCGTCGCAGCCCTCGACATGGCCGCCGAGGCCGGCCGTGCGGCACTGCTCGATCGCCGCCATCACCTTGAGCGCGGCCAAGTTCAAATGACCGGCCCCGTCAGCGCGGTAGGCGGGGCCGGCGGCGCGGAAGACGTCGGCCAGCTCGATCGCGACGCGCATCGCCTCAAGCCGGTACCGGGCCGTCCGTATGGAACAGGGCGAGCCTGTCGAGTGGGCTCCTCACGGCCCGCACCGTCGGGGTGGCAACCTTGGCGTAGAACGCCGTCGTGTCGAGTCGGGCATGTCCCAGCAGCACCTGGATGACGCGGATATCGACGCCGTCCTCCAGGAGGTGGGTGGCGAAGGAATGGCGCAGGGTATGGGGACCGACACGCTTGGAGATCCCGGCCGACCAGGCCGCCTCCAACACGATACGGTGAAGCTGGCGCGTGCTGATCGGCCGGGCCCAGTCCTGTCCGGGAAACAGCCAGCCCTCGCGATGCAGGACGCCCTGCCGGTGTCCCTCGGTCCCCCAGCGCCGCAGGAGACCCAGAAGATCGGCGGACAGCATCGCGTTGCGGTCGCGGCCGCCTTTGCCACGCTCGACCCGCAGGAGCATGCGCGTCGAGTCGACATCGCCGATCCTGAGCGCCGCGACCTCGGCCACGCGCAATCCCGCGCCATAGGCTATCGACAGGGCCGCCAGGTGCTTGAGGCAGACCGTGGCGCCGAGCAGCCGGCGCACCTCGTCGGCGCTCAGGACGTCGGGCAGCGGGCGCGGATGGTTGAGGCGGACCAGCCTGCGAGCGAGATCCGGCCGCTCGATCGTATGGACGAAGAAGAACCGCAGGGCCGAGACGATGGCATTCATCGTCGGCACCCCGAGGCCGACCTCCTGCTGCGCGATCTCGAAACGGCGCAGGTCGTCGACGGTCGCCGTGTCGGGCGAGCGCCGCAGGAACGTCGCCAGACGCCCGACGTCGCGGATGTAGTTGCGCTGCGTCTCACGGGAAAACCGACCCAGGGTCATGTTGTCGGTCAGGCGCTGACGCAGCGAGCCGACGGCAGCGGCGGGAACGGCAAGGATGGTCATGGGATGGCTCCACTCGATGGAAGGGAGCCACGATCGTCCGCCCAGGCCGGGCGACGCTCAATCAGCGCAGGGCGCTCGTCTAAATCCGAAAACCTCGAAGCTGCCACCCATCCCGCGCGAGCGGGTTCGTTCAGCCACCCTAAGCGGACCTCGCCAATGGGTACCAAGCGTCAGATTTGGACCACTAGCCCCGCGGGCTGACGTGCGCCTCACCCGGGCGCACGTCGGGCGCTGTGCGCCTGCCGCCGTTCATCTTGGCGTTACTTTTGACGTTCCTTGCATGGCCGCGATGTAACATGTGCCATGCGCGATCCCGGCTACCACCCATTCCATTCCTACCTGGAGCGCGGTTCCGCCCGCCCGGCCCGGGTCCGCCGCCAGACCGCCGGCCGCATGCGAGATCTACGCGCCCGGCAGCGCGAAACCGGCCGCCCAGATCCGGCCGCTCTCGACAGGGCCATCGTGGACGCCTTCAGGGACGCGATCGCCGGGTCGGTCCGGGGTGGCGCCACGCGGTGGGACATCGACCCGATGGGCCTTGTCCTCGGGATCGCGGAACACCTGCGCGCCCGTTCCGAGCGGGCGATCCTGGCAGGGAAAGTCGGCATCGTGTACCAGCGGGAGGCCGTAGCCGAGGCGATCCATCTGAGGCTTCTGGCCCCAAAAGCCTGAAGCCGGGTTTTCCCGGATCCGCGTTTCCTTCGACGGAAGTAACGTGAGCGTATCCACCTTCTGGAAACCACTCACTGAACTTGTGACCGCTTAAAGCCCAGGGATAACCCGCCCGGATGGTTGCCCGGATCCCCACGACGACTCATCCTCCAGGTACGAGATCAGCCCCGCCTGGAGAGAGCCCCGATGTCCTACGAGACCCGCCACATCACCGCCGACGTCGTTGGCCGCAGCGCTCAGGGCATGCTGCTCGCCCACTACGCCCTGAAGGATTTCTGCGCCGGGATCGAGCGGGCCCGTGTCGAGGAGGTCGACGCGGTTTCGACCGTCGTCGCCGAGCTGCATCGCGCCCGCCGCCAAGCCGCGGCCGCCCTCGCGGAGGTGGAGCGCCTCCGGGCCGAGGCCGACCAGCTGCGTCAGGATCTCCGCTCAGCCGGGGGCGCGCTGGCGGCCGAGCGCGCCCGTGCCGATCGGCTGGACGGATCCCTGCGCAGGCTGATCGCTGGCGTGCATGCCGACCGAGCGCGCCGGGCCGCGGCATGAAAAAACCCGCCGGGGTGACCGGCGGGTTTTTTTGGTGCGCGGGGCGGTGCGGGTCAGCGCGGGCGCGGGCTGTAGCTGCGGTCGAATACCAGGCCGAGGTCTTCCAGCGTGTCGGCGATCCGCTGCTCGCGCGATGCCGTCGTCCCGCCCGTGGCGCCCCGTCCGGTCTTCATCGGCACGGCATGCGGCAAGACCGGCGGAAGGTTGCCGGGGCCGGACGCGGTGCTGCCGGAGAGACCACGGTTGATGTGCCGCTGCAGGGGGGCGCCCTGAGCCGAGATTATGCTGCCGAGGTGATGGGCGTCGAGCCTCTCGATCCAGGCCTCCAGCGCGGCCGGCAGCGGAACGAGTTCCGGGTGCCGCTCGTGCGTGAAAAGCCTCTTGCGGGCATGCGCCAGGACCAAGTCCGCCATCGGCGTAGGCTCGCGCGGGATGGGGGACGGGGCCTCGATCGGGGCCGCGCGGACAGCCTCCACCGCGGCTGCGGCGACATCGGCGGCCCGCGGCTTGGGCTCCCAGCCAAACAGTCTCAGCGGTGACAGGAGCGCCCCGAAAATCGCCGCCAGCAGGGCACGGATAAAATTCAACATTTGTTGGTTTCCTTCGCGACTGAGGCGGCCCCGCGCCGGGGGCCGCCGATGAGGGATTGAAGCGCGGAATGTTGAAAGTCAGAGCAGTAGGGCGACGGCGTCCTCCGGGGCTGGGTACTGCTTCGGACACTTGATGCCTCTGTAGAAGAGAGTGTGAGCGAGCCGATACGGGATCTGCTTGCGGTGACCGTGCAGGATGCCGAGCGCATGGGCCGCTTCGCCCTGATCGAGGCTCTCGCGCTCCGAGACAACGTGGCCCCTCCACGTTGTCGCCTGGGACCAGCCCGACGAATTTCGAACCGCAGCCCAGTCCTCGTCGCGCGCTGATAAAAAGCGACACGCCTCCAGGGCAGCGACCCGTACCTGCGCATCGTCCGCCCGCGCGAACCAATTCGCCGGCGGCACCCGGCCGAGCCGCTCATTCGCGCGCTCGACGTTACCCCTCGCGTTGCTTAGGTACCTGTCGGCGGCCCGGACCCCGTGCCGCGTCCAGTCCTCCTTCGCGACGAGATCGCGCGCGAAGGCAAGGTGACGGCCGAATGCCCACGGGCGGTCCCGCAGCATGTCTTCTAGATGCCGGCGAATAAGGGCCGCCGTCGTGGCGACCTCGGCAACTTCCGCAGCGATGCCCTCCGCCTCGCGGCGGCCCTGCTCGTCGCGCCATGCGGCGGCCTCCGTGACTACACGGTCGACCTCGGCCTTAAGGGCGTCCGCGTCGTAGGGGAGTCCCGTGTCCCACCAGCACGCGACCAGGTGCGAGAACTGGTGGCCGAGGCCGGTCCACGAGTAGCCGGCGTTCACGAGCGAGCCGCGGGACGCCTTGTAGGCGTCGGAGTAGGCCTGGGGCGGCTCATGGCAGTGCCAGAGCGGCAAGTCGTGTCCGTACCGCCGGAACGTGCCGGCGAACGTCCAAGTAGCTCCGAAGGTGATCGGGGGCATTACGGGTATTCGCAAAAACCGGGGCTTCCGACCTGAGGCCGGGTCCGCAGATGCGCGGACTGACGTATCCTCCTCCTGCCGTTAGCCTTTTGCAAGCGGAATGAATAACCAACAGAAATGACGGCATTCACAACAGTTTCACCAACACGCTGTTGGTGAAACTGTTGGGCTAAGATTTGTGCAGTAGAGGACGATCTTTTCCTCTTGCGGTCGCCGGATACGTCCCATCTAATACCGAGACGCGGATTTGCTAATCGCAGGATCCGGGCCGGTGGAGGGAAGTATCGTGAGGGCTACTTTGAGAAGGCGTCTCTCCAGGGACCCGGACGACGTGGCGCTCCAGCGCCTGGAGGCAGAGATCCAGAAGTCCGGTTCTGCCAAGGCGTATGCGGAGCGCGCAGGGTTTTCCGAGACGTACGTCAGCGACGTCCGGTGCGGCCGTCGGGGGCCCGGGCTGAGCCTGTTGCTCGCGCTCGGCCTGATCCGCGTCGTTTCCTACGCCCCCGCCCCGGAGGCCCGGTCGTGAGCGCCTCACTCTGGACGCCCGCCGCCCGCGCTCGCGTGCTGGAGCTCTACGGCCAGCCCGACACGAGCGGGACGTCGATCGCCAAGGTGCTGGCCACCGAGTTCGACTTGCACGTGACAAAGAGCGCGGCCATCGGTGTCGCGCACCGCGGCGCGCCCCGGCCGCCCCGGGTCAAGCTGACGCCCGAGGAGAGCCTCACCCGGAGCCGGGACCTCAAGCGCCGGGCGCGAGCTGCAGCCCGCGATGGGCAGCCTGCGCCGGCCTGGGCTTACCCGGGGGCGAACCGGCCGGCTCGGGTGGCGGCGCCCAAGAAGCCGTCCGTCCCGAGGCCGGTTGCGGCGCCCAAGCCGGTGGCCGCAGCGCCGCGGCCGGCTGCGCCGCCGAGGGTTGTCATCATCGCCCCCGTCCCCCCATCGCTGCTGATCCCGCTAATCGCCGCGCCGATCGGGGCATGCCGCTTCATCGCGGACGACCCGAAGGCGGGCCCGGCGCTGGTCTACGGGCACGTCGCGGCGCCCGGTTCGGCCTGGTGCCCGGCGCATCGCGCGATCTGCACGCAGCCGGCCGGGCGTCCCGTCTGGATCCCCGGCCTGAGGAGGGCGGTATGAGCCGGTCCGGGACTTCCCTCGATGCGACGCTCGGCAGCCTGCAGCGGACCGCCGCCTCTCTGGCGATCGGCTCCCTCGACGATGTTCGCGCTCAGCGATGGCTGGCTCTGCGTCTCCCGGCGGCATGCCGGCCCCGCGATCGAATGACCCTGTTTCCGTCTCCATTCGGCACCCCGCTCAACGCGTATGGCATTGAGGGTGACGATCAGCCGGATCGCTCGTGTCACGCCGATCATCCGGTCTACAGAGATGCGCTGGCCCGGAGTGAGATCAGCGACCGCACCGTAGTTGCCGGCTATCTCCGGGGCGAAAGTGTCGTGACATGTGCCGGCAACAGCGTCCCCCCGACGCTGCAGGTCGTCACTGATTGGTTGAACGGCCTTTGGGAGGAAGACCCCCGCTTCCTGGATAAGCTGCCCCGCGTGACTTGGGACCAGGCCGAGGTGCACGCGGAACGGTGGCACCAGCGGATGCTCACCAAGCGAGCGGATCGTGTGGCCGGCAACGAGGGCACTGTCGATCGCCTCGACGTGCCAGCGCTTCCCGGCTGGCTTTGGGTCCACCTCGTCACTGAACGCGCCCTCGACGCCGAGGGTTCTATCATGGGCCACTGCGTCGGACGCGGTTACGATCACACCACCTGGTCCGATGGCGTGCGTCCCGATGACTGGAGAGCCGATGCCGGCATCTGGAGCCTGAGGGATCCAGTCGGGCGGTCCCGCGTCACGGTGGAGATCGCACACGACGGGATCGTGCAGGCGCAGGGCCCGGGCAACGACCGCCCCGAGGCCGAGACCGTGCCGGCGTTCGCGGTTCTCATCGAACGGTTCGAGAAGGTGGGGATCGAGTTCGATGTCCCGTACTGGCTCGTCCGCGAGGAGAGTGGGGCGACGCATCTGCGGATGAAGGAGGAAGCTCGGGCTGATTTTGAAGCGCGCCGCGAGCCTGTCCAGACGGTCGCCTATGGCCAGGTCATGTTCCGCCCCGCGGGGGGCGATACGTTTGTAGATCTCGGCGACGTCGATGGGCTGCGGATCGACATGCAGCCGACCCGCCGGCAGCGCTACGCCAGGCGCGGGGCGATCGCGAACGTCGAGGCTGTGACGACCTCTCTTGAGGCCGAGATCCAGCTGACGCCGACGGATGCGGCCCGGTTCGTCGAGGCCATGAGCCGGTTGCGGGACAATGCCGCCATCGACGCGATCGTCGGTCCCGGCCGGCCTGCTTCGCAGATGGAGGAGGACCCGCCGGCCGCGCCACTGCCCCGGGTACGGAGCGACCGCGATGCGGGGCTGCCCCGATACCGCCGTCACGAACGCCAGCAGGATGGAAGGAGGCCCCGATGAGCGCGCACGGCAAACCCACGACCGTTTCCTGCAAGGACGGTTCGACCTTCCTTGTCACCGGATCGCCGGGCCATGTCGTCCTGTTCGCGACCTTCCGGGACAAGGCGGTCGTCTCTACCGGGCTGGGCCGGTTCCAGACGTTCCATGAGCCCGGAGACCTGCGCGCCGAGCACAAGGGTATGCC
Organism: Methylobacterium sp. E-016; assembly: GCF_022829745.1. Classification (NCBI taxonomy): domain Bacteria; kingdom Pseudomonadati; phylum Pseudomonadota; class Alphaproteobacteria; order Hyphomicrobiales; family Methylobacteriaceae; genus Methylobacterium; species Methylobacterium sp. E-016. The sequence goes on along the minus strand of NZ_JAKSYF010000164.1, from coordinate 2,669 downwards.
GGTCGAGGTCGTGCGTGCCTACGCCAAGGCGCACGGCGGCGTTGACCATGCAGGCGAGGAAGCCCTCGCCCTGCTGAAATCTCTGCCGTCGACCGCCGAGCCCGTGATGGGCGAACCCGTCACCGATTCGCGCCCCCAGGCGGCGGTGGAGGTCGCCCCCGAGAGCCCTCTTACCATCGCTCGGGGAGCCGGTCTGGCCGGGTGGTCCCCGGCCGAGGCTCACCCCCGGGCACTGGATCAACATGACGTGGAAGGAGCGCCGGCGCTTGTCCTCGATGAACTGACGACGGCTGTCATTGAAGCGCGGCGGGCGGTCGCGGATTTCGAGGGGCCGGTCGTGTGGAAGCGCGAGTGGGCGAAGCCTCGGGTGGACAGGCTCCCGGAGATCTCCGCCCTCTGGCGACGGATCTCCAAGGGCGCTGGCCTCGCGAGCCGCCTGATCGTCGTGACGCAACCTCGTTACGCCTCCCACCCCCTGCAGGCGGAAGGCGTGCAGCTGCGAGCTCAGCTGCAGCGCATCGGCGACGAGGCGTTCGCGATGAAGCGGGATCGGGACGAGGCCGATATCGAGCACTACCAGCGCCTCAACAGCGTGCTTGCCGAGAGCTGATAGTGCCGGCCCTTAATTCGTGCGCGTCATGTCCCCATAATGGGGACATGGGCGGCCGGTGCCCGCTCTATCGATGGGAGACCACGAGAATGACGACCAAGACCAAAACCCAGGTCCGGATCATCGCTCTGGATCATCATTTCGAGGCGGTGCCGGAGGAGTGCGCAAGCGCCGTACTTTTCTGGGTGCGAGACAGGGAGTGGCGCACGCGTCAGTACGACAGCCTCGAAGCCACCCGGGAGGCGGCCGAGACGTTCCGCGCGCTCGGCGGCGTTCTTGAAGATGGGGCGGAGCCGGTGATGCCGTCGCCTGCAGCTGAGCCCGACGCGCAGCACGACGTTGCTGCGCTCGTCGGCGGCATTATCAGTGATTTGCAGGAGGAAGCCGCGGCCGATCTCGTCGACGCCTTCCCGCGCGACGCGGCAGAGATCGAGGCAATCGGCGAGCTTAGCGATGGCCGGTATCTCGCGTCCGGTGAGGACGGCCTCGATGTCTACGCCGATGGCGACGACAGCCAGCCCTACTTCACGATCCCCCGCGGCCTTCACCCCGCGATCGCGCGTCGGCTGATCGACACGTGGGAGGCTGGCTACAAGCGTGGCCTCGCCAACGGCGGCGAGATGGCCCGCCGCGACATGCGCCGGATGCGGGGCGTCGCGCAGTGAGCATCACCCGCGAGAACCTCATCATGCTGGCGCAGGATCTCTACGGGGATCGGTGGCGCCGGAAATTGGCCCGCGCCCTGGGACCTCTCCATCCCCAGGGCGCCCGCGAGACGATCGATCCGCGCCTTCCTGCCCGTTGGGCGACCGGCGAGCGCGACATCCCGGCATGGGTCGGCCCGGCGATCAGGGGCCTGGCCCTGGCTCGCTACGAGGCGCTGCGGGCCGGGGCCATCCGAAGCGGCCTGATCGAGGAGTGACAGCCATGCCCCGCCGCCCGTCCTTCGCCGCCAACACCCCGACCGCCTCCCTCCGCGAATGGATCGCCAACGCCGTCGCCGAGCTTTTCCAAACGCCGCGGGTTCTCCCGATCCTGCGGCGCCCCCCGCCCGAGCCGGAGCCCCCGTTGCCCTTGCTGTTCGAGGACCTCCCCGAACAGCGCCGGGGAGAGCCGGGGCCGGTCATGCCGGCCCCGGATCCGGAGCCGACCGTCGAGCTCGACCCGCGGGATTTCCCGAACGCAGCATTGATGAGCCGGATCATCGGTGACGCGCTTCCCCCGCCGAGCGCGCTCACGGTCACGCGCAGGCGGTTGAAGCGGGAGCGTGCCGAGGCTGCGGCTGAGCGGGAGGCTGAGGTCGCCAAGACCGAGCCGTCAAAGTCGAACCTCTCGCTCACATTCGATATGGGTACGTTGAGGACCAGACACCCAAAGGACCGGATCTTCGCAATCCATTCGGGCTGCCGTGGAAAGCTTCATGTTTGCTCGCCCCCGTTCCGTCTGAACGAAAACCTTGAGCAGGGCACCTTCGGGATCAGGGACGAATTCCTCGGTCAGGTTGTGCAAACCAAGGTCGCGCGTGCCCTCCTGTTCCGACGCCTGGATCCCGACTTCATGGACGGCGTCGGTGTTGGCCAGCGTTACGTGTTGCTGAGGTTTTGGGACGACGAGGATGGGCAGGTGTGGAGCATGCCCGTCGAGGGAGAGGATGACGCCGCGGTGCTGACCGCGATCCGGACCACGACGGCGCTCTACCGACGGAGCTGGCGCGATCCCTGATGGGTCTCCTCAGATCTGAGGAGGCCCACCCTCCATCAGCCCCTCAGCCAGAACGCCCGAGATCGTGCAGCCGTCCGGCACATCCCCAACCCGGGCGGGCCGGTACCGGGCGCGCGAGCAGCACCGGAAATAGTCCAGCCCGACCGGGGCCTCCCCCGGCCGGCTCTGTGCATTCACGCTGGCGACGGCGGCCTGCGTGTCAATCGGCGTTGAAAAGGGACCCGGGATCGGCGTCCAAAAAGGACCCACTGGCGGCATGGTTTCCATTGATCGGTGACGCAGCGGGCGACGCCGCGAAGCCGTCAGGGTGAGCGCAGCGGCGTCGCCCGCGTCTCCA
>NZ_JAKSYF010000103.1:0-104237 GCF_022829745.1 Methylobacterium sp. E-016 | reverse complement strand
CGTCGCTACGCCCCGAGCTATCCTCATGGCAGGAGCCGCTCTACGCGTTCATGGCGCGCAACGCTGTGCGGTCGCCCGACTACTACCGGATCCCGCCACCCCGCGTCGTCGAGCTGGGGACGCAGGTGGAGATGTAGGCGCAGGGATAATCAAGCGTGCCTCTGCCCTGCAGCGACTTCGCCCGAGGCTACCGGCCGCATCGCTGTTACGGATCAAGCGGCCCAGCCAATCGCTGAGCCTCCTGCAGCGCGCTGATAACGTCGCCGATTTGTGCCAGCGGGATCCGGATGCCCTTGGTGGTCTCGGTAAACCCACCCCGGCCGTCGGTGGCGGCGATGCGAAGATCAAGGCCGACGTCGCCGCGCTTCTTGCGCAGGATGACCCGAATGCTCTCGCGCGCCGATTTCCGAACCTCACCGACGATCCGATCAGTCATGGTGTGCCTCTCTGCCCTTGGCCTGAGCAAGGCACCGATCAGCAAGCGCGCGGCAGGCCGCCGAATCCGCCAGCGCCGACATCAAAGCATCCCGCTGTTCCGGTGAGAGATCGGCCAGGGCGATCCCATCACCCGGCATGTCGACATGATCGAGTGCACCGACCTGCCCCCGTCCGATGGCTCGAACGAAGTTGATGCCCCTGGTGCGGAGAACCGCCTGGGCACCTGCAATGGTGAAGCCTTGCACGTGCAGAAGCTCGCGTACGCCCCGCAGCAGCTCCACATCCTCGGGCCGGTAGTAGCGGTGGCGGCTCCGACGAATGGGACGCATCTCTGGGAACTGAACGCCCCAGAACCGGAGTACATACTGCTGGACGTCCAACTCCTCGGCGACGGCAGCGATTCCCCTGATGGTCATGCAGCCTCCCGTTGCCGGCGGGCGAGCGCTGCGGCGGCAGCGTCTAGATCTGCGTATTGGCCAACGACGATGCCGGTCGGATCGTAGGCGAAAGCGGTCTGGCCAGCCGATCGTACGACCGTTCCGAGCAACCGCCTCCGATGGAAGAGTTCGAGCCGCATGACCACATCGCTCCAATGATAGGCCTTATCTATCATCTAGACCGTTTTGATAGATAGCTTGAAAAATCTTTGGCGCGAGACAGGCGCATCCGATCCAAGCGGAAGCGCCCGGTGGTCAGATCCCGATTTTGCCGCCTCGGAAAAACGTCAAGAATTTAATTGCGAGATTTCATGCGCATGGGCATTCATCGCGATGCGGCGATGTCCAGCTACGGATGCTGGCCAGCAGCCCAGCGAGTTGCTTAGGCATTTTCTATCAGAGCACCAACGGTTGGACTTGGCCCCTACCGGCAACGGCTCGTGGCTTGATTGCCATCAAGCATGAGCGGTGAACCGAATGGGCACCTGTGGCCTGCAGGTCCGACACTCTTTGCGTTTTTTCTGAACCACTGGCCAAAATTAAATCCGCGAATGGGACCTGATGCGGTTGCCGCTCCCCTACACCGTAGACTTTCGATGCCCCCCCCGCTGCGTGGGAGAGGGCCTCATGGAACCACAGGCGGGCTTTGATCGATTCTCGCGGGTCAGAGGAGAGCACGATGTGGATCTTGGAATGGGGCGACAGCATCAACCAATCGAGCGGGCAGTGGAACCACGAGGAACACGACAGCTCTGACAAGGCATTCGATGCTGCGAAGACGAAGATTGGCATGGGCTTGGTTGCGCACGCTATCCACTCGGAAGGCGGGGTCCTTTGGATGAGCCGCGACGAGTTGCTGGATGTCGCTGGAGCCGATGAAGCTCCAGGTCCTCGGTGATCCAGGGCGGGCGCGCTGAGCCTACCCATCGCGGCGGGGATCGATCTCGGCTGCCTCGATGGCCGCGTTCAGGGCCTTCACCAGGGTATTGGCCTGACGAAGGCTGAGGTCGATCGTGTCGGTGGCCCGCTTCAGCGTGCCCGAGCCATCTCTGAGGCGGAGGTGCACCACCGGCTGGGAGTCGGCGACGTCGGCTGACACCGTCATGCGCCGGTTCCTGATCCCATCCACGCCTGCCTTGAAGCCGGAGGAATGGCGGTCGGTCATGGCGCATCCTCAGCTGCAGTGCCGGCACGACGTAGGTTGCCGACTGTGGTTGGTGAGACACCGGCCCGTCGTGCCACCTCGCGATCCGTAAGGCCCTCGGCGAGGAGGGCGATCACGTCACGGCGCTTGTCCGCGTTGGTGCGGTGAAATGGGTAGGCACCGTGTGCCTCCCCTCGCCGCTGTCCAGATTGGACAGATGGGATCGGCTGAGATTTCAGCCCATCATCTAGATCTGGATCGTGTCCATCTTGGACAGTCGGGGTCTCGGTGTCCTGGTCTCGAATGAGCGTGCCCATCCGCTCTACGTCGGCGGCGAGCCGATCGAGGAGCGCTCTCTCCTCAATCGCATCGCGGTGCCATTCCCGCTCATTCAGAATGCGCATCCAGTCGAGCCGAGACTGGAGGTCATTCAGTGACACGGCTGGCAGCGTGTCGAGGCGAAGCTCGAGGTATTCAATCCGCGCCTTCACCCATACGAAGGGGGATGCATCGGGCCAGAATGCATACTGGTCGTTTCCACGCCTCTCCCAGTAGCGCCATTCGGACAACGTCTCCCGAACTGTCGCCGGGGCTTCGTAGGCGCTGGCGACAGCTTTCTGCGCGTTGGCGGGCAGTCGTGACCAGCGACCCCCGTCCCATCCTTCGAGTGTATCCACCTCGCCGCCGATGATCGGCTTGCGGATAATCACAGGGCGGCATGCGGCCTCCAACGCCCGTTCCCGTTCGCAGGGCGCCCAGACAGCGTCTTCGCTTCCGTATTCGACCAGAAGCTCGGCCCGCCGTTCTGCACGCTGTCTCTCGCGTTCAGCCCGCTGCGCCCGCATCTCGGGGGTATTGAACAGCTCGCTGAATGCCGACGCCATCGCTTCGGCACGCGTCTTCTGCGGTGCCGGGGCGTCCAATTTGGACAGAGCCTCGTTGAGGGTCATCCCGGCTGTATCAACAAGGCTTTGCATCCGTCCTGCAGCCGCTTCCCTCTCGCCGGCGGTGGCGGCTCCATCATGCAAGGCACGGATCTTCGCGAACCGCGTGAGGTCGAGCGCTGGATGGCTCATGGGCGCGGCCCCGGGTTGTCGCTCCGCACCGGTGTCCCGATGGTCGGGGCGAACAGATCGGGCAACGCGGCTTCGATCACGCGCGTCAGCTCATTCAGGCGTCGGGTCTTCGCCTCGCATGCTGCGCCTTGAGCAACCTCGTCTCCAACCGGCATACCCGCAGGTCGGCCGAACACCACGAAGGCGTCGCCGTAGACGAAGCCCTGGAACACGATGTCGACCGCGATGATGCCGATGCGGTCGCGCAGATCGGGTGGCAGGCCGTACCATGCAGCCTCAACATCGAATTGGCCTGGGACCGTCATGCTGCCCTCCCGTGCTGATCGCCGCGTGGTTCGGATCGAGCGCCACAGGTCTGCCCGGCACCCCTCGTAGGCGGCTGCTCATCGCCTTCCGTGACCGCAGCGTTCCTCGTCTTGCCACTGTGCGAAGGCACGTCAGCGCCAACGCCCGGATAGTCACTGCCGAGTCTCGCTGGACCCGGTTCGGTATGTGTTCTTTTTGGAGCCACGCCGTGAGACAGGTCTGTCGCTGCATTCTGTGAGAAGAGAACGCGGGTGGACACACCTGTCTCACGCTGCCGATACCAAGTGGCGCGACTGACCCCCGCTCGGATCCAAGGCTTCTCCCGAGCGGTCGATCGCTCCTCATACAGTTGGCGAGATATGCACCCGCGCTGAACCCGCTTCCGCTCTCGATCGCGTTGCTGCCTCGCCTCCTTCTGTCTGGCGATCCGATCCACCCTCGGCTCGTCGATCGCCTCGATCTGCGTGATCCCGAATTCCTCACGCTCTGCCGACGTCATGGCTAGCAGGCGGCCAACTGCGGCCGCGCTCATCACCTTCTGTCCATGGGCGATTTGGTGGCGCGATACGCCCTGGATGATCGTTTCCAGCTCGGCATCACCGAACGCGCCAAGGTCGGCGCGCTTGATCGTGTGGCTGAGGGACTCAAAGTCTAACCCGAACCACCTCAGAAACCGCTGGCGTCGCGGTATCACGTAAGGCCCAGCGGGAACTCCGCCGAGTGTGGATGCCAACGCGAAGGCAAAGTTGCCGGGATCAACCGAGAGGCCGCGATGCCGGCGTTGAATTGCCAGCTTGATGATGTCAGCAAGCCGGAATGCCGCGCGAGCACGTCTCGTCTTCCAATCGAGTGGGAAAACTTTGACGTTCTCTGTTGGCGAGGCCGTAGCGGCGCTGTATGTTGAGGGGGCTTTCCCAAGCAAACCAGAACTTGATTTTGAGAGGCGGCCGTTCCCAGCGACCGCCTCTCGCGTTCTAGGGTGCTCTTCGCCCCGTAGCGGGGCGGTGTTCATGTTGCGGGCTCGCTTCCAGATCTGTTGTTGGCGTTGAAGGCATGGATTGCGCCGATGGCCTCCTTACGGCCGGTAAATGTCCCCAGCACTGAACCGTCGGGCCGGTATGCCGTGACTCCGGATACCGAACCTCGCACGTGACCGAGGAGGCGATTCCCGGCGTAGACCGACTGGTCCCCGGGGAGAGTACCAGGCCGTCTCACGCGGCCACCTTGGAGCCCGCTGTGCCAATCGGCTGCAGCGAGGCCTCCCACACGTCGAGGTCGGCTGAGCGCCAAGCCACGAGTTGCGCGCTGATTTTTACCGGGGCGGGGAAGCTGCCTTCGTTCACCCGCCGCCACACCGTCGTGCGGCTCAAGCCGGTCCGCTGATGCACCTCAGGCCAGCGAACCAATCCCTTTTTCTGTTCCATCGCGTCGCTCCTTTTGTCGGGCGACACGGACAATGTGCAGGCTTTTTCAGCCTGTCATAGGACTTCTGGGAGGTCCCCAAATGTCCAACTATGGATTTTTGCCCCCACCCAATTGTTCAACTTTGCGGGCCTTCTCTTTCTGCCAAATCCGCTTCACCTGCGCGACGGCAGCCTCGAAGCTGGCGGCGTTCACATGATTGCTCACCACCACAGTCGCGCACGCCTCTCGAATGCTTTTTCCTCTTGCGAGCAAGTTCGCGACTTGGCTGTGATAATCTGGGGGAGGGAGATCATCTAAAGGGCGAAAATCTTTCTTCCAATTACCACGCCCGTCTGTAAGCCCATACTCAGCACAAGCATCCGATATGATCTTTCTCGCGGCTAGGAACCTATTATCAAAAGTGAGACTTTGAAGGACTATAAGTTCGTTAAAGAAATCTGTGCACCCAACGATGTGTGACGGCGACTTCTCGTTGAGCGCGTCATTTGCCTTGCGAACGTTCCATTTTCTTGCCAGATCGTTAAAGCTTCCCATTTCAGGCTCAATCTTTGGCGGATGGGGCAAGGCCACCTGAGGTGACGACCTCGAAGATCATTTTCAACTTCGTATCCAGCGCTTCGAGAGCTCGCTTTTTCTGCGGCAGGTAGTCGTGCTGATCGTATGTTGAGCCCGTAACGGTGGCCTTTGTCGTCGACGCATGGTTGAGGACGTAGGCGATCGTCATGCGATCTATCTCGAGGCGCCCCAACAAGGTTGCCGCGGTGCGCCGGAGGTCATGCGGTGTGGCGCCAGTCTCAAAGATGCCCTCCCGCAGGCGCTCGAAGGCCTTCGCCATGTTCTGCGGTGAGAGTGCTCGCCCACGCGGGCTGAGGATCAGTGGGCCAGCCCGGGTCTCAGCACAGAGGCGGACGGCGATGGCCAGAGCTTCGCCCACGAGAGGAATCGAGTGAGCTCGCTTGTTCTTGGTGCGCGCCACCGGAAGTGACCACGTTCCCTTCACGAGGTCGACCTCCTCAGCTCGGATCCCAGCGCACTCGCCAGGGCGCTGGCCGGTAAGGAGGATCAGTCTGAAGGCATCCCTGTAGGCCGGCGCTGAGTTGGCACTCGCGTACCAAAAGGCCTTGATCTCCGCATCCGAAAGCACCCGGTCCTTCGGCACCTCGGCATGCCGCTGCTTCAGCCCGGTGACGGGATTCGATTGAACGAGCCCCTCGCTCACGGCCCAGGAATAGACCGAGGAGAGGGTCTGCAGATTGCGGTTCGACACCACGGGTGCCCGTGTGGCGATCTTGTCGATCAGGTTGGCGACCTCGCCGCGGGTGAGCTCCTGAGCAAGCCGATGGCCAAGAGCCGGGACGACGTCGCGCTTGAGGAGGCCCTCGTAGTCGCGCCATGACCGGAGCTTCTTCTTCGCGTGCTGCTCGATGAAGCGTTCGATGAGGCCGGCCACGGTGAGGGCTTCACGGCGCTCCTTGGCGGCGGCTACCGGGTCGCCGCCGTCTTGGACTAGCCGACGGAGTGCCAGCGCCTTCTCTCGGGCCTGTAACAGGCTCCAGGCGGGATAGTCACCGATCGTGAACCGTCGCTGCTGAGCAGTTCCCCGAGGCCGGTAGACGAAGCTCCAGGCCTTCGTGCCGGCAGACACCCGGAGGCACAGACCGCGGGCCTTCGCGTCGTAGATCATCAGGCGCTGGCCAGCCTCGGGCTTGAGCGAGCGAACTTCGACATCGGTCAGGTTTTTTGCAGCCAAGAGTGAACTCGCCATCCCGAGGACGGGTCACGTCCGGGTCACGAAAATACGATACTGCACGGAATTATCTGAAACAAGCTGATACGCAAAGAGAAGCGGTATCAGTGCTTTAGCCGTTTCGTCTGATTGCACTAAATTTCATTGGATTTGATCGAAGATCAAGTAAGCGTTTCGGTCCGGCAGCCCGGATCGGACGACGAGGCCGCCCCCGACCGGGGCGGCCTTTTTCGTGCACGCCGGTGCGGCGCTCCTACAGGTCCGGCGCGTCGAGCGTCTTCGCCAATGTCCGCGCGATGGCGACCAGCGCCGTGATCATCGGGGTGGAGGGCTCGCGCCGCGGCGCCACCAGGCCGATCGTGTGCTCCAGCTCCGGCGCGACGATCGGGATCGCGCGCACGCCGACCATCGGCCCGAGGGCGTCGGCGAGGATCGCCGGCATCACGCTCGCCCACTTGAGCGTGCGGACATGGGTCATCAGCACGATCATCGAGTTCGATTCGAGCGAGGCCGAGGGCTCGCCGCCCGCGTCGCGGATCTGCTGGTCGATGATGCGCCGGTTCTGCATGTTCGGCGTGAGCAGGCACAGCGGCAGGCGGCCGATCTCGGCCCAGGTCACCGAGGCGCGTGCGTCGAAGGCGCCGCCTTCCGCGGTCAGCAGCCGGTAGCGCTCGCGGTAGAGCGGCACCGAGATCACCCGGCCGAGCGGCTCGTTGTCGAGGTAGGTCAGGCCGGCATCGGCCTCCAGGTTCTCGATCAACGAGAAGATGTCGGCCGAGGTGGTCGATTCCACCGTCAGCCGCACGTCGGGGTGCTTCTCGCGGTAGGGCGTGGTGAGGTTGGCCACCATCGGCAACGCGGTCGGGATCGCGGCGATGCGCAGGTGCCCGGTGAGGCCGCGGCGCAGGCCCGCCACGTCCTCGTGCATGGCGCGGCTGTCGGCGACGATGCGCCGGCCCCATTCGAGCACGCGCTCGCCCTCCGGGGTGAAGCCCTGGAAGCGCGAGCCGCGCCGCACCAGCTGCACCCCGAAGCGGTTCTCGAGCTGCTTCACCCCCGCCGACAGGGTCTGCTGGGTGACGCCGCAGGTCTCGGCGGCGCGCCCGAAATGCTGCTCCCGCGAGAGCGCGAGCAGGAAGTCGAGCTTGTCGATCATGGCACCCTCCCCGGCGGCGTGCCGGGAAGGCTATACCCATTCGGCCGACCGCGCCCGCTCAGCGGAACAGGATCAGCGCCTTGGCCAGCGTCGTCCACACGCCCCAGGCGATCGGGATGCCGACGACGGCCCAGGCGGCGAGCGCCGCCAGGCCGAAGCCGCCGCGGCCGATGCCGAAGGAGCCCGAGGGGATCGTCCCCGCCGCGCCCCGGCTGTTCAGCGCCGCCACGTCGGCGTCCGACATGAACCACTTGGCCTTGAGCGGGCGCACCAGCAGGTTGGCGACGAAGCCGAGCGCCAGCATGCCGGCGAGGATGTACATGGTGCCGTCGTAGAGGCGCGAGCCGGCGACGCCGGCATCGACCTGCGCCTGGCGGATGTAGTTGACCACCACCGGCCCGACGATGCCGGCCGTCGACCACGCGGTGAGCAGCCGCCCGTGGATCGCGCCGACGAACTGCGTGCCGAAGATGTCGGCGAGATAGGCCGGCACCGTGGCGAAGCCGCCGCCGTACATCGACAGGATGACGCAGAACGCGAGCACGAACAGCGCCTGCGAGCCTGCGGCGGCGAAGGACGGCGCACCGGCATAGAGCGCGATGCCGAGCGCGAAGAAGATCGCGTAGGTGGTCTTGCGCCCGAGCTTGTCCGACATCGAGGCCCAGAAGAAGCGGCCGCCGATGTTGAACAGCGACAGCAGCCCGACGAAGCCCGCCGCGATCGCGGCGACCTGCGCCTTCTGGCCGGCCTCGAGGGCGGAAAAGCCGACATCCGGCGCGCCGACGAGGCGGCCGCCGAAGATCTCCTGCAGCATCGGCGAGGCGATGCCGATGACGCCGATCCCGGCCGAGACGTTGAGGCACAGCACCGCCCAGATCAGCCAGAACTGCGCGGTCTTGTGCGCGTCGTCGAGGTGGACCTGGCCGTTGGTGATCATCCCCGCCTTGGCCGGCGCCGGGCTCCAGCCCTCGGGCTTCCAGCCGGCCGGCGGCACGCGGTAGCCGAGCGCGCCGGCCATCATGAACACGAAGTAGCCGGCGGCCATCACCAGGAAGGTCTGCCACACGCCGACCGAGGTCGGCGACTTGAACGCGTCCATCAGCATCGCCGCCAGCGGCGAGCCGATCAGCGCGCCGCCGCCGAACCCCATGATCGCCATGCCGGTGGCCATGCCGCGCCGGTCCGGGAACCACTTGATCAGGGTCGAGACCGGCGAGATGTAGCCGAGCCCGAGGCCGATGCCGCCGATCACGCCCGAGCCGAGCCACATCATCCAGAGCTGATGGGTGACGATGCCCAGCGCCGAGATCGCCATGCCGCCGCACCAGCACAAAGCCGCGGCGATGCCGGCCTTGCGCGGCCCCGCCCGCTCGAGCCAGCCGCCAAACACCGCGGCCGAGGCCCCGAGGAAGACGAAGAACAGGGTGTACATCCAGCCGAGATCGGCCACCCGCCAATCGCAGGTGGTGGTCACCAGCGCGGTCGCCAGCGACATGTCCGGGCAGGCCTTCGACGCGGTGATGCCGAGGGCGCGCGAGAGCGGCAGCCAGAACACCGAGAAGCCGTAGGCCATGCCGATGCAGAGGTGGATCGCCAGGGCCGCCGGCGGCACGAGCCAGCGGTTGAACCCGGGTTTCGCGACGATGTATTCGCGCGACAACCAGGATGTCGGCCGCTCGCGCAGCAAGGTGACGTCGGCGGTCCGTGCGGTCATCGGTGAGGTTCCCCCGAAGCGGCCCTGTTGAGCGGGCCGTCAATCGAGGTGAATTCTAAGGATTGAATTCAAGCGCGACTATGCGCGGATGTCGACGAGTCGGACGTTTCATCCGTCCGATCATGACAAAACCGCGTCGGCGTCAACCGGCGTCGCTCGCACCTTCGCCGAGCTTCTGCGGATCGCGGGTGGCGGACCGCACCGGGCTCTCGGCCTCGGTCCGGCCCTCGCGCATCGCGCGGACCACGAGCGGGTCGACCCGCTCGCCCATCGCCGGCAGGCAGGCCTCGAGGCTCGCGAGCATCTTCGGGGTCCAGAACGCGACCACGTGCTTGTGGATGCCGGTCACCGCCTCGTCATCCGGGTAGGACCGGAAGAAGGACGCGATCTGGTTGGCCATCCGTACCAGCTTCTCGTCGCTCGTCAGCGCGCTCATCGAAAACCTTTGCTTGCCTGCGTTGCCGAACGATGCGCGAGCAGCGCGTGTCCCTCCCCCGCAGAGGGGGGAGGGAAAGGCCTGCCGCTACTCCGCCGCGTCGAGCTGCTGCGCGATGCGGGTGAGCGAGAAGTCCTCCTCGTAGAACTTCGCCTGCCAGTCCGACGGGCGGTTGGTGCGCCGGACCTGCACCGCCGTGACCTTGTACTCGGGGCAGTTGGTCGCCCAGTCCGAGAAGTCCGTCGTGATGACGTTCGCGCCGGTCTTGGCGTGGTGGAAGGTGGTGTAGACCACGCCCGGCTGCATCCGCTCGGTGATGCGCGCCTTGAGCGCGATGTCGCCGGACCGGCTCTCCAGCGAGACCAGGTCGCCGTCGACCACGCCGCGGACCTCGGCGTCGAACGGGTGGATCTCCAGCACGTCCTCCTCGTGCCAGCGCGAGTTCTCGGTGCGCCGGGTCTGCGCGCCGACATTGTACTGCGACAGGATCCGGCCGGTGGTGAGGATGAGCGGGAACTTCGCCCCCGTGCGCTCCTCGGTGGCCACGAACTCGGTGATCATGAACCGGCCGAGGCCGCGCACGAACCGGTCGACGTGCATCATCGGCGTGCCCATCGGCGCCTTGTCGTTGCAGGGCCACTGCACCGAGCCGAGCTCGTCGAGCTTGGCGAAGGAGACGCCGGCGAAGCTCGGCGTCAGCGCCGCGATCTCGTCCATGATCTCCGACGGATGGCTGTAGTCCATCTCGTAGCCCAGCGCCTTGGAGAGCAGGATCGTGCCCTCCCAGTCGCCGTAGCCGCCCATCGGCGGCATCACCTTGCGCACGCGCGAGATCCGGCGCTCGGCGTTGGTGAAGGTGCCGTCCTTCTCCAGGAACGAGGCGCCCGGCAGGAAGACGTGGGCGTACTTGGCGGTCTCGTTCAGGAACAGGTCCTGGATAACGATGCACTCCATCGCCATCAGGCCGGACGTGACGTGGTGGGTGTCCGGGTCCGACTGGGCGATGTCCTCGCCCTGGATGTACATGCCCTTGAAGGCGCCATCGACGGCCTCGTCGAGCATGTTGGTGATGCGCAGGCCCGGCGCGTTGTCGAGCTTGGCCCCCCAGAGCGCCTCGAAGCTCTCGCGGGTGGCGTCGTCCGAGACGTGGCGGTAGCCCGGCAGCTCGTGCGGGAACGAGCCCATGTCGCAGGAGCCCTGGACGTTGTTCTGGCCGCGCAGCGGGTTCACGCCGGCGCCGAGCTTGCCGATGTTGCCGGTGGCCATGGCGATGTTGGCCATGCCCATCACCATGGTCGAGCCCTGGCTGTGCTCGGTGACGCCGAGGCCGTAGTAGATGCCGGCGTTGCCGCCGGTGGCGTAGAGCCGGGCGGCGGCGCGGAGCTCAACGGGGTCGATGCCGGTGTATTGCGCCTGCGCCTCCGGCGAGTGGCGCTCGTCGGCGATGAAGCGGGCCCAGGACTCGAACTCGGCGAGGTCGCAGCGCTCGCGCACGTAGGCCTCGTCGATCAGCCCCTCGGTGACGATCACGTGCGCCATCGAGTTGATGAAGGCGACGTTGGAGCCGGGCTTCAGCGGCAGGTGGTGCGTCGCCTTGATGTGGGGCGACTTCACCAGGTCGATCTTGCGCGGGTCGGCGACGATGAGCTTGGCGCCCTGGCGCAGGCGCCGCTTCATCCGCGAGCCGAAGACCGGGTGGCCGTCGGTCGGGTTGGCGCCGATCACCAGGATCACGTCGGACTGCTCGACCGACTTGAAGTCCTGCGTGCCGGCCGAGGTGCCGAGCGTCGACATCAGGCCGTAGCCGGTCGGCGAGTGGCAGACGCGGGCGCAGGTGTCGACGTTGTTGTTGCCGAAGGCGGCGCGCACCAGCTTCTGGACGAGGTAGGCCTCCTCGTTGGTGCAGCGCGACGAGGTGATGCCGCCGACCGAGTCCCGGCCGTAGGTCGCCTGGATGCGCTTGAACTCGGAGGCCGCGCGGCCGATCGCCTCCTCCCACGACACCTCGCGCCACGGATCCGTGATCTTCTCGCGGATCATCGGCTTGGTGATGCGGTCCTTGTGGGTGGCGTAGCCGTAGGCGAAGCGGCCCTTGACGCAGCTGTGGCCCTCGTTGGCCTTGCCGCCCTTGTAGGGCACCATGCGGATGATCTTGGTGCCCTGCATCTCCGCCTTGAACGAGCAGCCGACGCCGCAATAGGCGCAGGTCGTGACCTCCGAATGCTCGGGCTGGCCGTGCTCGTGGATCGACTTCTCCTGGAGCGTCGCGGTCGGGCAGGCCTGCACGCAGGCGCCGCAGGACACGCACTCGGATTCCATGAAGTTGGTGTTGCCGGCCGCCACGCGGCTGTCGAAGCCGCGGCCCTCGATGGTGAGCGCGAAGGTGCCCTGCACCTCCTCGCAGGCGCGGACGCAGCGGTTGCAGACGATGCACTTCGACGGATCGTAGGTGAAGTACGGGTTCGACTCGTCCTTCGGCAGGTACTTCTCGGCGGTGGGCACGACGTGGTTGTCGCCGTCGTAGCCGTAGCGCACGTCGCGCAGGCCCACGATCCCGGCCATGTCCTGCAGCTCGCAGTCGCCGTTGGCGGCGCAGGTCAGGCAGGTCAGCGGGTGGTCGGAGATGTAGAGCTCCATCACGCCCTTGCGGAGCTTGGCGAGCTTGTCGGTCTGCGTCCGCACCACCATGCCGTTTTCGGCCGGCGTGGTGCAGGAGGCCGGCGTGCCGCGCCGCCCCTCGATCTCCACGAGGCAGAGGCGGCAGGAGCCGAACGGCTCCAGCGAGTCCGTCGCGCACAGCTTCGGGATCTGCGTGCCCGCCGTCATCGCGGCGGCCATCACCGACGTTCCGGCCGGGACGGTGACGTCCATGCCGTCGATGCTCAGCGTCACCGTCTGATCGCTGACGCGGATCGGGGTGCCGTAGTCGATCTCTTTGATGAGGGCCATGGACGCCTCCCTATTCCGCCGCGACGGGCAGGTCGCCCGCGCGCGAAAAGTCTTCGGGGAAATGGGTGATCGCGCTCATCACGGGCATCGGCGTGAGCCCGCCCATGGCGCAGAGCGAACCGTCGGTCATGACCTCGCAGAGGTCGGCGATGACGGTGAGGTTCCTCTCCGGGCTGATCCCGGCGATGACCTTGTCCATCGTCTCGACGCCGCGGGTCGCGCCGATGCGGCACGGGGTGCACTTGCCGCAGGATTCCGTGGCGCAGAACTCGAAGGCGAAGCGGGCCTGCTTCGCCATGTCGACGGTGTCGTCGAACACGACGATGCCGCCGTGGCCGACGAGACCCTTGTTGGCCGCCATCGCCTCGTAATCGAGGGGCGTGTCGAGCAGGTGATCGGGGAAGTAGGCCCCGAGCGGGCCGCCAACCTGCACCGCGCGGACCGGCCGGCCGGAGAAGGTGCCGCCGCCGTAGCCCTCGATCACCTCGCGCAGCGTGATGCCGAAGGCGGTCTCGATCAGCCCGCCGTGCTTCACGTTGCCGGCGAGCTGGATCGGCAGGGTGCCGAGCGAGCGGCCCATGCCGTAATCGGCGTAGGCCTTAGCGCCGTGCTCCAGGATCCAGGGCGTCGCCGTGAAGGTCATCACGTTGTTGACGAGCGTCGGCTGGCCGAGGAAGCCCTTCAGCGCCGGGATCGGCGGCTTGGCGCGGACGATGCCGCGCTTGCCCTCGAGGCTCTCCAGCAACGAGGTCTCCTCGCCGCAGATGTAGGCGCCGGCGCCGAGCCGGACCTCGAGGTGGAAGCTCTTGCCCGAGCCCATCACGTCGTCGCCGAGGACGCCCGCCGCGATGCCGTTGGCGATGGCCTCCTTCAGCGTCGCGAAGGCCTGCGGGTACTCGGAGCGCAGGTAGATGTAGCCCCGAGTCGCGCCGACGGCGACGGCGGCGATGGTCATGCCCTCGATGAGGTTGAAGGGGTCGCCCTCCATCATCATCCGGTCGGCGAAGGTGCCGGAATCGCCCTCGTCGGCGTTGCAGACCACGTATTTCTGGTGCGACCGCGCCAGCATCACCGTGTTCCACTTGATGCCGGCGGGAAAGCCGGCGCCGCCGCGGCCGCGCAGGCCGGATTCGCGGACCTCGCCGACGGTGCCCTCGGGGCCGAGCCGCAACGCGGCCTCGAGGCCGCGATAGCCGCCATGGGCCTTGTAGTCGTCGACCGAGACCGGATCGATCACGCCGCAGCGGTGGAAGGTGAGTCGCTGCTGGCGGGCCAGGAACGGGATCGCCTCCGGGTCGCCGAGGCGGAGCGGGTGGTCGCCGCCCTCCGCCAGGCCGGCATCGAGGAGCGCGTCGACGTCGGCGGGCGTCACCGGGCCGTAGGCGACGCGGCCCTCTGGGGTCGCGACCTCGACCATCGGCTCGAGCCAAAACAGGCCGCGCGAGCCGGTGCGGACGATCGACACGTCGAGGCCGCGGCGCTCGGCGCCGGAGAACAGCGCGCGGGCGACGCGGTTGGCGCCGAGGCCGAGGGCCACGGCGTCACGGGGGACGTAGAGGGTGATGCTCATGGGGGTGCTCATGCGCGCGCCTCGCTGAGGGCCGCGTCGAGGCTGTCGGCGGTGAGGCGTGCGATCGGCTCGCCGTCCACCAGCGCCGCCGGGGCGTTGGAGCACAGGCCGAGGCAGTAGACCGGCTCGACCGTCGCGTTCCCGTCGGCGGTGGTGCCGTGCCAGCCGGTGCCGAGGCGCGACAGGATCTCGGCGTGCAGCCGGTCCGAGCCCATGGCCTGGCAGGCCTCGGCGCGGCACAGCTTCACCGCGTGCCGGCCGGTCGGGTGGGCGCGGAAGTCGTGATAGAAGGTGATGCAGCCGTGGACCTCGGCCCGCGACAGGTTGAGCGCATCGGCGATCAGCGGCACCGCGCCGGCATCGACGTAGCCGAAGGTCTCCTGCAGCGCGTGCAGGATCGGAAGGGTGGCGCCTTCCAGGTGACGGTGCTCGGCGATGATCCCGGAAGCGCGCTGCGCATCCCAGGGCTCGAAACGCGGCATGATTTCCTGCCCAGATTGTTCCCGTTCTAAGTGGCGACTGGAACAGAAATGCCGATTGCATTCAATCGTGCAGATCGGTCGCTCGACAAAGGTCTTCTGTCGAAATCGGGGTCCGGCCCTCTGCTTCCCTACGGACGAACCCACGAGCGCGGCATTTTCAACGCGTCCGATTTGTCATGCTGCACCGCAACAGAACGGAGCCTCGGAGTGCACGTCATGCTGCCGTGCAATAAACTACCGGTTCGCATCCCGGCCTCAACCCTCGGATGGTTCGGCCCGCGGTCGTCTGCAACCATCGACGGGCACACCGAAACTTTCTTTTCGCCGGCATGAAACCCTGGACCAAAGCACGACTTGACAAGCCCTAAGGGCAGTCTTGGAGCTGTCCGTCAGGCTTACGACGGCGCTGGCAACGGGATGAATAGGGCGCCGAAGGTGACGAATTCCATGGTCAAGAGCGATCTCCACCCGCCGCATTCCGGGCCCGGGTCCGATCCGGTGCTCTACGGGGTGGCCGCCGGGCTCGCCGAGCTGTTCCCGCCGGTGACGACGCACCCGCGCCCGGTCCACGATCGCGACCGGGCCGAGACCGACGAGCCCGACCAGGACTGAGGCGACGCGCCCCGAGCGCGAAACCCGACGCGTCTCCCGTCGGAGCGCGTCCCGCGGCGATCGTGATCAGAGCGCGTCCCGCGCCGTGTCCTGCCAGCGCACCAGCGGGGTCGTGAGCGCCACCAGCAAAGCATCGGCGAGCTTGCCCGCCACCGCGAAGGCGATGATCGCGGCGAGGATCTGCTCGGGCTTGGAGAATTGCTGGCCGTCGATCAGCAGGTAGCCGAGACCTTCGGACGCTCCCATCAGCTCGGCCGCGACCACGAACAGGAAGCCGAGCCCGAGGCCGGTGCGCAAGGCCGTGACGGTGGCCGGCAGCACCGCGGGCAGCAGGATGCGCCGCACCTGCGCCGCCCGCGACAGCCGGAAGATCCGCCCGACCTCGACGAGCTTGCGGTCGACCGAGGCGATGGCGCCCGCGACCCCGACATAGACGGGGAAGAACACCCCGACCGCGATCAGCATCACCTTCGGCGTCTCGAGGATGCCGAACCACAGGATGAACAGCGGCACCCAGGCGAGCGACGGCACCGCGCGCAACGCCTGCAGGCTCGGGTCGACGAGCCGGCGCAGGGTCGGCAGGGTCGCGGTCAGCGCGCCCGCGACGATCCCCGCCGCCGCGCCGAGCGCGAAGCCGAGGCCGACGCGCACCAGCGTCGCGGAGACGTGCATCCACAGGTCGCCCGAGCGGGCGAGCTCCCACAGCGTCGCCGCGATCCGGCTCGGCGGCGGCAGCAGCCGCCCCTGCGCCAGGCCGGCACGGACCGCCGCCTCCCAGCCCAGAGCCAGCGCCAGCGGAAGCAGGAGGCCGAGGCCGGCCCGGCCCAAGCGCGGGGAGACCGCGCGTCCGGCCCGTGGGGCGGCGCTTGGCGCGAGGTTGGAAGCGGCGTTCGCCGCCGGAGCGGCCGCGGGTCCGGTCATCGGGCGTAGAGCTCGGAAAGGTGTGGCATCGGACCGTCGGGAGCTGGAGGGTCGGCGGCCCTATAGCACCGCCGCGGGCTCAGCGCCGCGCCTCGGTCGCCATCCGCACCGCGAGGCCGGCGAGCACGGTGCCCATCAGCCAGCGCTGCGCCACCATCCAGGCCGGGCGCCCGCCGAGGAAGCCGGCCACCGACCCGGCGGTGACGGCGAGCAGCGCGTTCACGCCGACGCTGATCCCGGTCTGCACCGACCCCAGCACCAGCGATTGCACCAGCACGCTGCCGTGCCCCGGCGTGATGAACTGCGGCAGCAGCGACAGGTACATCACCGCGATCTTCGGGTTGAGGAGGTTCGTCAGGAACCCCATCGCGAACAGCCGCCGCGGCCCGTCGGGCGGCAGCATCCGCGGCTGGAACGGCGAGCGCCCGCCCGGCCGCACCGCCTGCCAGGCCAGCCACAGCAGGTAGAGCGCGCCGGAAAGGCGCAGGGCGTCGTAGGCGAAGGGCACGGCGAGCAGCAGCGCGGTGATGCCGAAGGCCGCCGCCAGCATGTAGACGAGATACCCCGCCGCGACCCCGCCGAGCGAGACCAGCCCGGCGCCCGCCCCCTGCGAGAGCGAGCGCGAGACCAGGTAGACCATGTTCGGCCCCGGCGTCAGCACCATGCCGAGGGAGACCAGCGCGAAGGCGAGGAGGTTCGTGATCTCGGGCATGCCTCCGGTCGCTCCTGCTGTGTGCGTCGACCGAACCGTGGGCATATCGCGGCGCGGGCCCCCTCTCCCAAGGGGAGAGGGACAGGGTGAGGGGTGTGACCTTTCCGTCTGAGGCACGCCCCTCATCCCACCCTTCTCCCCCTGGGAGAAGGAGCCGCGCTGCGGATCGCGCGGACGATACGGCTCTGCGACGAACGATGCGAGCGGGGCTCGATACGCCCTCGCCTACCGCGCCGGGTTGAAGCGCGTGTCGATCAGCCCGTCGACGGCGGCGGCGACGTCGGTGCCGGCGGGGATGATGCCGGCCTGCTGCAGGGCGAGGCCGGCCGCCTGGATCGAGGCCGCCTGGGCCTTGCCGACCGCCGGCTCGGAAAGGTCGGTGCGGGCGACCTGCCGGGCGATCACCGGCTCGGGTAGCTTCGTCGCGGCGACCAGGGCCGCCTTCAGCGCGTCCGGGTTCTGGATCGCGAACAGCCGCGCCCGCTCGTAGGCGGCGATCACGGTGCGGACGAGCTCGGGGTTCTCCTGGGCGAACGCCTCGCGCACGTCGAGCAGGCCCCAGGTGTTGGCGCTCGCGTCGCGGAAGAACAGCACGTCGTCGTTCTCGATCTCGGCCGCGGCCATCATCGGGTCGAGGCCGGCCCAGGCGTCGACGTCGCCGCGGTCGAGCGCCGTGCGGCCGTCGGCGTGCTGGAGCAGGACGAGCTTGGCGTCGCGCTCGGTCAGGCCCGCGCCCTGGAGGGCGCGGATCAGGAAGATGTGCGGGTCGGTGCCGCGGGTCACGGCGATGCGCTTGCCCTTCAGGTCGGCGACCCGGGCGATGCCGCTGTCCTTGCGGGTGACGAGCGCGGTCCATTCCGGCCGCGAGAAGGCGTAGACCGCCTTGATCGGGTTGCCGTTGATGCGCGCCACGAGGGCGGCGGCGCCGGCCGAGGAGCCGACGTCGATCGCGCCGGCATTGAGGAATTCGAGCGCCTTGTTGGAGCCGAGCGACTGGACCCAGCGCACGGTGATGCCCCTCGGCTTCAGCGCCTCCTCCAAAAACCCCTTGTCCTTCAGGACCAGCCCGACCGGATTGTAGGTCGCCCAGTCCAGGCGGACCTCCTTGACCTCGGCGGCGCCGGCGGGCGCAGACAAGGCGGTGGGCAGGGCGACCGGGAGAGCGAGCGCGAGGGCGGCACCGAGAAGCGCGCGGCGGGCAAGGCGCATGAGGATAGTCCTTTTCGGATCGGGCGTTTGATCCGAGCTAGGCCGGTGCGTTCTTTATGTCAAACGACAATTCCGCAATATAGGACGCACAGCCGTGGACGATCGGCATCAACCAAGTTGCAGGAACGCTGCGATCTTCGCCTTCACGTCATCGATCACGGCCGCCGGCGCGACGTCGACGAAGCGCGCGTAGCGCTCGGCCCAGGCGAGCGGCTTGCCCTGGTCCGCAAGGACGAAGCCGTGGATCTTCAGCCCGGACGGCAGGGCCACCTCGTAAGGGTAGCCACGTCCGCGGCTGGTGACCGGACACGCGAAGCAGCGCCCGACGAGGCCGTTGTAGGACCGCGGCGTGAGGACGAGCCCGGGCCGGGTGAAGCCCTGCTCGGTCCCAAGATGCGGACTGAACTCGAGGAAGATCAGGTCGCCGAGATCAGGGCAATAGGGCGGCTCACCAGATCTCGTCACCGACCGTCCGCCCCTCGAACTGGTCGTCGTGCAGGTTCTCTTTGGTGATGCCGGCAAGCAGGCCGTCGAAGGTGTAGCGCGGCGGCTCTGCGCGCGGCGCGATGACGATCCGCCCCTCCTCGACACTCAGTTCGGCCGTGCTGCCTTCCGCAGCGCCGACGTCTCGCAGGATCTGCGCCGGAATGCGGAGGGCGAGACTGTTGCCCCATCGGGAGAACTGAACGATCACGCGCACCTCCCTGGCATGGCTATGACCAAGCTTCGAACGGCACCGTGCCGCGCTCGCATCAACGTATCGACTTCGTATATACGATCCCCGGGACGGCGCGTCAAAGCTCGCCCACCGGCACCCCGCCCGCTCCGGCGGATCCGGATCGAGCGTGGCTTCGGCGTGGCTCTTGCTCGCGGCCCCTCGCCCGAGGCCCTTCGTTGACGAGCCCCGGCTCGAGGACCCTGGCTCGACGCCGCGCGCCGGTCCGGAAGCCCGGCCCCGCTGGCAGCACCGGCAGTTCATGCTAACGGGTACCCATGTTCGATGCCGTCGCTGCCCTGGACAAGGTTCTGGATGCCCTGGATCGCGAGGCTCGTGAGCCGACGAAGCTCCGCGCCGTTCTGGTGCCGGAGCTGAAGCGGGTCATCGAGGCCGGCCACGCGGCGGCCGAGGCGCAGCTTCTGAAGGACCGGGACGGCATGCGCTGCGCCCGCGCCCTGTCGAACCTGACCGACGCGGTGGTGCGCGCGATCCACGACGCGGTGGTCTGGCGGCTCTATCCGAACGACAACCCCTCCACCGGCGAGCAGCTCGCGGTGGTGGCGACCGGCGGCTACGGCCGGGGCACGATGGCGCCGGGCTCCGACATCGATCTCCTGTTCCTGCTGCCCTACAAGCAGACCGCGTGGTCGGAGAGCGTCGTCGAGGCGATGCTCTACGTGCTGTGGGACCTCAAGCTGAAGGTCGGCCACGCCACCCGCTCGGTCGAGGAATGCCTGCGCGAGGCCCGCGCCGACATGACGATCCGCACGGCGCTCCTGGAGGCGCGCTTCCTGTTCGGCACGCGGGTGCTGTTCGAGGAGCTGGTGACGCGCTTCGACGCCGAGCTGGTGATGGGCACCGCGCACGAGTTCGTCGAGGCCAAGCTGCGCGAGCGCGACGGCCGTATCACCAAGGCCGGCTCCTCGCGCTACCTGGTCGAGCCCAACGTCAAGGACGGCAAGGGCGGCCTGCGCGACCTCAACACCCTGTTCTGGATCGCCAAGTACACCTACCGGGTTCGCGACCAGGTCGAGCTCGTCGCCGCCGGCCTGTTCACGGCGGAGGAGTACCGCCTGTTCGAGCGCTGCGACGAGTTCCTGTGGCGGGTGCGCTGCCACCTGCACTTCGTCACGCGGCGCGCGGAGGAGCGGCTGTCTTTCGGGCTGCAGCCGAAGATCGCCGAGCGCCTCGGCTTCGGGCCGCGCGGCGGGCTGTCGGGCGTCGAGCGCTTCATGAAGGCGTACTTCCTGATCGCCAAGGACGTCGGCGACCTCACCGCCATCGTCTGCGCCGAGCTGGAGGCGCGCCACGCCAAGCGCACGCCGGTGCTCGACCGCTGGATCGGCAAGTTCCGCGACCGGTTCCGCGCCACCGCGATCGAGGCGGAGGATTTCTGGCTCGACCACGGCCGGGTCAACGTCCGCGCCGAGGACGCGTTCGAGCGCGATCCGGTCAACCTCCTGCGCCTGTTCTGGCTCGCCGACCGGCACAACCTCGCGATCCATCCCGACGCCAAGCGCCTGGCGAACCGCTCCCTGCGCCTGATCGGCCACGCCCTGCGCGCCGACGAGGAGGCCAACCGCCTCTTCCTCGAGATCCTGACCTCGAAGAACTCGCCGGAATCGGTGCTGCGGCAGATGAACGAGGCCGGCGTGCTCGGCCGCTTCATCCCGGATTTCGGCCGCATCGTCGCGATGATGCAGTTCAACATGTACCACCACTTCACGGTGGACGAGCACCTGCTGCGCTCGCTCGGCGTGCTCGCGGCGATCGATTCCGGGCGCACCGAGGAGCAGTTCCCGCTGGTCTCGCGCCTGGTCAACGCGATCCACAACCGGCGCGCGCTCTACGTCGCGATCCTGCTCCACGACATCGCCAAGGGCCGGCCCGAGGACCACTCGATCGCCGGCGCGGCGATCGCGCAGAAGCTGTGCCCGCGCTTCGGCCTGACCCAGGCCGAGACCGAGACGGTGGCCTGGCTCGTCGAGCACCATCTCCTGATGTCGATGACCGCCCAGAGCCGCGACCTCTCGGACCCGAAGACCATCGAGAAGTTCGCCGCCGTGGTGCAGACGCTGGAGCGCCTGCGCCTGCTGACGATCCTCACCGTCGCCGACATCACCGCCGTCGGCCCCGGCGTCTGGACCGCGTGGAAGGGCACGCTGATCCGCACCCTCTACGACGAGACCGAGGTGGTGCTGTCGGGCGGCCATTCCGAGATCGCCCGCACCGACCGCGTCCGGCTGATCCAGATGGGCCTGCGCGAGCAGCTGCCCGACTGGTCGTCGGAGGTGTTCGACGCCTACGCCGCGCGCCACAACCAGGCCTACTGGCTGAAGGTCGACGGCGTGCGCCAGTTCAAGAACGCCGGCTTCATCCGCCAGGCGATCGAGGCCGGCCGCACCAGCGCCACCGACGTCGAGACCGATCCGGTCCGCGGCGTCACCGAGCTGACGGTGTACTCGCCCGACCACCCGCGGCTGCTGGCCATCGTCACCGGGGCCTGCGCGGCGGCCGGCGGCAACATCGTCGACGCCCAGGCCTTCACCACCAGCGACGGCTTCGCCCTCGATTCGATCTTCATCTCCCGCGCCTTCGAGCGCGACGAGGACGAGATGCGCCGCGGCCGGCGCATCACCGCCTCGATCGAGCGCTCGCTCAAGGGCGAGATCAAGATCGCCGAGCTCGTGGCCGACAAGCACCCGCCCTCCGCCGGCCGGGCCAAGACCTTCCTGGTCCCGCCGGACGTGGCGATCGACAACGCGCTGTCCAGCCGCGAGACGGTGGTCGAGGTCACCGGTCTCGACCGGCCGGGCCTGCTCTACGAGCTGACCACGGCGCTGAACCGCCTCAACCTCAACATCACCTCGGCGCATGTCGCGACCTTCGGCGAGCGGGCGGTGGACGTGTTCTACGTCACCGACCTGACCGGCACCCGCGTCACCCAGCCCGACCGCCAGGCGGCGATCCGCAGCGCGGTGATGGAGGTCTTCGCCGGCGACGTGGCGGTGATGAAGGCCGAAGGGCTCGAGGCGCTCGTCGCCGCGCCGCCGCCGCGGGAGGCGTGATGTGCTTCGCCGGGTTGATTTCGCGGCCCGCGCGCCTGATATCAACGCCGACCCCGAAATCACCCGGCGAGCCCTTTTCGCGATGACGAGCAACGACATGCAGCATGACGACCCGCGCCAGAGCACGGTCGAGGCCGGGGCCGGCGTGGCGCACGAGGCGCCGCACGACGCCCCCGCGTCCCAGGACGGGTCGGCCGCCGACGCGAAGCTCGCGGCGATGACCGCCGAGCGCGACGAGCTGAAGGACCGCACGCTGCGCACGCTGGCCGAGATGGAGAACCTGCGCCGCCGGACCGAGCGCGAGGTCGCCGACGGCCGGACCTACGCGGTCACCAACTTCGCCCGCGACGTGCTCAACGTCGCCGACAACATCCGCCGCGCGCTCGACAGCGTCCCGGCCGAGGCGCGGGCCTCGGCCGAGGGCGCCTTGAAGGGCCTGATCGACGGCATCGAGCTGACCGAGCGGGATCTCGCCAAGACCCTGGAGCGCCACGGCGTGAAGGTGGTCGAGCCCAAGGGCCAGCGCTTCGACCCGAACCGCCACCAGGCGATGTTCGAGGTGCCCGACCCGGAGGTGCCGGCCGGCACCGTCGTGCAGGTGGTCCAGTCGGGCTACGTCATCGGCGACCGGACCCTGCGCCCGGCCCTGGTCGGCGTCGCCAAGGGCGGCCCGAAGGCCGGCGCGCCGGCGGACGCCGCGCAGGCGTAAGGCGGCCGAGGCAGGCCGGGCCTCGTCCGGCCTGCGGTCCCGCCTCGGGGGCGCCGCCGCGACGCCTTCCTGCCCGGCCCGTCGGTTCGCGGCTGCGCGGGGTCTCGGCGCCGGATCGATCCCGCCACGCACCGCGCCGCCTCTCTCGAACGGGAAAGGCGCCCTTTCCCCCGCCGGGCGGGAGGGACGGGCGATCGGGCGTCGCAGGACAGTCCGACAGCGGCCCGCCCGGGTCGGGCGCCGCCAGCGCACGCCATCCGGGAACGGCCGCGCCATCGCCGTGCGCGAACGCACGGCGCGTCCGCCGAATCCTCGCCCGCACGGCTTCCGGATGCAGGCGACAGTTGAACATTCGGAAACGCTTGGGCCATAACTTCGCCATCGGCCGGGCGCATCCCGGACGAGTCGGCGCGGCGCGCGAAGCGTCGGGGCCGGGCTCGCGGGCGCATCGCCCCAGCGTCGCGCATCGGAATCGTCATGCAGGTCGTCGACGCGGTCGAGATGAACGGGTACGCCCAGGCGAGCGGTCGGACCGACCTGCGCCGCACCCGCGCGCATGCGCGCGCCCATCGCCACAGCGCCCAGGTGCGCACGCTGCGCCGGGTGCTGCCCCTGGTCGCGGGCGGCGCGGTGATCGCGCTCGGAGCCTGGCTGTTCAACCCGTTCGCGGCCGTCATCCCCGGCGTCAGCGTCGGGCCGGTGACGCTGTCGGGCACCAAGGTGCGGATGGAGAACCCGAAGCTCTCCGGCTTCCGCAAGGGCGACCGCGGCTACGAGGTCACCGCCACCGCCGCGCTGCAGGACATGCGCAAGCCGAGCCTGATCGAGCTCGAGGCGATGCGCGGCCACGTCGCCACCGACGACAAGGGCGGCCTCGCCTGGATCGAGGCGGCGACCGGGCTGTTCGACACCACCCGCGAGGCGCTCGACCTCAAGCAGGACATCCGGATCTGGACCGACAAGGGCGAGGAGGCGCGGCTGCAATCGGCCGCCGTCGACTTCAAGGCCGGCAGCGTGAAATCGGCCGAGACCGTCACCGTGTCGGTGCCGAGCGGCCAGGTGGTCGCCGACGGGCTCGACGTGGTCGAGAACGGCCGCGTGATCTCGTTCATCGGCAACGTCCACACCGTGTTCCACCAGGACAAGGCCAAGGACGCGAAGGCCGACGACAAGGCCGAGCCGGCCAAGGCGCCCCTGCGCGTCCTCACCTCCTCGGCCGAGCCGACGGACGGCCGCCCATGACCGGCCTGTCCGGTCTGCCGGCGCGGCTCGCCGCCGCCTTCGCGGCCGCGTCGCTTCTCTCCGTTGCGCTGCCGGTCGCGCCCGCCCGGGCCGAGAAGCCGGCCGTCGCGGCGGCGCCGAAGAAGGATCCGACCTCGCCGTTCGGATCGATGGGCGGCGGCAAGGAGCCGATCAAGATCGACGCCGACCGGCTCGACGTGTTCGACCGCGAGAGCAAGGCGATCTTCGCCGGCAACGTCGTGGCCGTGCAGGGCGAGAGCACCATCCGCTGCTCGACGATGACGGTCCACTACAAGCGCGGCAAGGACAAGGACGCCAAGGACAAGGCGAGCCCGGCCGCGGAGGCCGAGGACAAGCCCAAGGATGCGGCCGGCATGGGCGAGAACGGCATCCAGAAGGTGGAATGCGCCGGCCCGGTCACGGTGGTGCAGAAGGACCAGGTCGCCACCGGCGACAGCGCGGTGTTCGACCAGGCGGCCAAGCGCATCGTGCTCACCGGCAACGTCGTGCTGAGCCAGTGCCAGAACGTCACCCGCGGCCAACGCCTCGTCTACGACATGAACACCGGCCGCGCGAACATGGACCCGGTGCCGGGCGGGCGCGTCTCCGCCCTGTTCGTGCCGGGCGAGAAGGCCGAGAAGGACAAGCCCGCCAAGGGCTGCGCGCAGCCCGCCGGCATCGCCAGGACCGCGCCGAAGCCGGCCGACGCAGCCAAGGGTGACGCAGCCAAGACGGATGCCGCCAAGGGCGACGGCAAGTCCGACGGCAAGACGCGGGCCCAGGCCAATTGAGCGGTTCGATCGGCGTCCCCGGCGGTCAGGCCCTCTCCCCGCACCGGTCCGAGACCGCGAGCCCGCGCCCGTCCTGGCTCGGGCGGGTGCTCGGCCGCGCCCGGCCCGAGGCGGTGCCGTCTGAGGTCGAGGGCGGCCCCGGTATCCTCAGCGTCCGCGGCCTGCGCAAGAGCTACGGCGCGCGCACCGTCGTGCACGAGGCCGGGCTCACGGTGCGCACCGGCGAGGCGGTCGGCCTGCTCGGGCCGAACGGCGCCGGCAAGACCACGATCTTCTACATGATCACCGGGCTGGTGGCGGCCGACCGCGGCCACATCACGCTGGACGGCCTAGCCATCACCCACCTGCCGATGTACCAGCGCGCGCGCCTCGGCATCGGCTACCTGCCGCAGGAAGCCTCGATCTTCCGCGGCCTGACGGTGGAGGACAACATCCGCGCCGTGCTCGAGGTCGCCGAGCCCGACCGCAAGGCGCGGGCGAGGAAGCTCGATTCGCTGCTCGAGGAATTCGACATCGCGCGCCTGCGCAAGTCCCCGTCGATCGCGCTCTCGGGCGGCGAGCGGCGGCGCTGCGAGATCGCCCGGGCGCTGGCCTCGTCGCCGACCTTCATGCTGCTCGACGAGCCCTTCGCCGGCATCGACCCGATCGCGGTCGGCGACATCCAGGACCTCGTCAAGCACCTGAAGCAGCGCGGCATCGGCGTGCTGATCACCGACCACAACGTCCGCGAGACGCTCGGCCTGATCGACCGCGCCTACATCGCCCATTCCGGCCGCATCCTCACCGAGGGCACCCCGGAGGAGATCGTCGCCAACGCCGACGCGCGCCGACTCTACCTCGGCGAGGATTTCCGGCTGTAGCGGCGGCGGCTCCGGTCGGGCCCGGTGTCGTGACCGGAGGGACCGCTCGGGGTGGGAAGCCTCATCCGGTCGGCTCCGTGAACGACGCGATGGCCGCGTCGACCAGGGGATTGCTGCGGGCGTCCGACCAGACCAGGGCCGCCGCGACGATCTCGACGTTCTCGGCCAGCGGTCGGATCACGACCTGGGGCGGGGCGAGCCCTTCGAAGCGCAGGGGCACCAGCGCGACACCCTGCCCGCAGGCCACGAAGGCGATCTGCGAGGTCACGGCGCGGACCTCGTGCACGATGCGCGGCGCGAACCCCGCCGCGTGGCAGGCTGCCGTCACCCGGTCGAAGTAGACCGGGCTGGAGCGGCGAGCGAACATCGCGAAATCCGCATCGGCCAGCAGCGCCAGCGGGACCGCCGCCATCCCGGTCAGCCGGTGATCGCGCGGCAGGGCGACGGCGAGACGATCGGTGGCGACCGGCCGCGAGCGGATGTTCGGGCCGAGTTCCCCTTCCAGGCGCGCGAAGGCGAGATCGATCTCGCCCGCCTCGATCAGCGGCACCGCCTCGACGCTGTCGATCTCGCGCACGGCGATCGTCAGCCCCGGCCGGGCCGCACGCAGGCGCGCCACCATCGGCGGCAAGTCCTCCAGAAGCGCCGAGTTGATCGCGCCGACGGTCAGCGTGCCGGTCCGGCCTGCGACCGCCTCGCGCACGGCCCGCTCCAAGCGCTCGACCTGGCCGGCGAAGACCTGCACCGCCGGCAGGATCGCGGCGCCCGCGGGCGTGAGCCGCACGCCGCGGCGGTCGCGGTCGAACAACCGCGCGCCCAGCATCCGCTCCAAGGTCTGGATGCCTTCGCTCAGCGGGGGCTGCGACATGCCGAGCCGCTGGGCGGCACGCCCGAAATGCCGTGCCTCGGCCACTGCCAGGAACAGCCAGAGGTGCCGGATCAACCGGACGTCCACGGTCACTTCGATAGCCCAGCCGTATCACAGGGATCTTAAAATGGTATTTTACCGATCGAAGGGCGGATGGGAAATCCGGGGCTGCGCCGCCACGAAGCGTGCGGCAGGAGCCCGACGATGCCCGACCATCCCACCCTCGTCGCCTACGGCGCGGTGATCCTCGGCTTGGCGATCACGCCGGGGCCGAACATGATCTACCTGATCTCGCGCTCGATCGCGCAGGGGCGCCGGGCCGGCTTGGTCTCGCTGGTGGGCAGCGCGCTGGGGTTTCTGCTCTACATGACCTGCGCCGCCTTCGGGATCACGGCACTGCTTGCGACGGTGCCCTACGCCCACGATGCCCTGCGGCTCGCCGGGGCGGCCTACCTGCTGCTCCTCGCCTGGTCCGCAGTGCGCCCCGGGGGCGTCTCGCCGTTCCAGGCCGCGGACCTGCCGCAGGCCGGCCCATGCCGGGTGCTCGCGATGGGGCTGGCCACGACCTTGCTGAACCCCAAGGCGGCGCTGCTCTACCTCGCGCTGCTGCCGCAATTCGTGATCCCCGGCCACGGCAGCGTGCTGGCTCAGACCCTGGTGCTCGGCCTGATGCACATCGCCCTCAACCTCGCCTTCGGCGTCGTCATCGCCACCACGGCCGGGGCGCTGGCGGCCGGCCTCGCCCGGCGCCCGTCCTGGATGCGGGCGCAGCGCTGGCTGATGGGCGGCATGCTCGGTGCGTTCGCGGCCAAGCTGCTCGCCGAGGCCTGAGGCGAGCCCGACGACCCGCCCGGCGATCGACGGGCCGCCGGGCCGTCCCGATCACCACCACGGCGCCGGGCCGAATGACGCAAGCGGGCGGCGCTCAGCACCGGCTCACGGGACGGCCGCCCTCACGCCGTCGGCTCGTAGACCGACACCAGCCCGGCCGGCGCCGTGGCGCGCCAGGCGGCGAGCAGGGCGTCCCGCAAAATCTCCTCCTCGCAGGCGTCGAGGTCGAGGTTGGTCCAGCCGCGGCGGCCCCAGGCGCCGTCGATGGCCGAGAACAGGCCCGGCTCGGCCTCCAGCAGGCGCTCCTGGTCCTCCGGCGACAGCCGCAGCACCAGCCGGTCCTCCTCGGTCCACAGCGTCGCGAAGACCCGGCCGCCCACGCGAAAATCCGGGTTGCCCTTGTGCGCGCCGGGGATCGCTTCCGGCAGCATCAGCGCGAGGGCGCGCACGTCCTCCGGCAGCACCGCTCAGGGCCCGGCGGGCGCCCGCGACAGGCTGGTCGGCCAGGTGCTGCCGGGATGCTCGCGGACGTCGCCGGGGTTCGATCCGGTCGCGGCATCGCTGGCCCACTCGCCCGGCTCGGCCACCGCCTCGATCCGGTCCTCGGGGTAGTGCGCCTCGAGGAACAGCAGCGCCTCGGCCTCCGAGGCCGCGCGCACCGTGACCAGGGGGCGCGGGCCGGACGGGGTCCGGACGTCGGCGATGAACAGGCGCGTCATGTCGATCTCGCTCGGTGGAGGCTGTGCAGGCAACGCCCGGAACGGCGATTGTGTCCGCAGGACCGCATCGGCGACGTGCAGGATTGCGCACCTCAAACAATCCATAACGCTAAGTTTTAACGTTAAGCCAGCTTTAAGACCTTGCCGCCATGGTCCGGGAGGTCACCAGAGCCGGCACCGAAAGCTTCCGGCACATTTAAGCGTGAAGGAATTCTTATGGCCCGCTCCAAGCTCGTCGCTTTGGTGCGCACCCTGACGCTCGCGGCGAGCGTCGGCGCGCCCTCACTGGCCGCAGCCGCCGACCTGCTGCCGCCCCCGCCCCCGCCGCCCTATGCCCCGCCGATCGAGGTCGGCGGCGGCTGGTACCTGCGCGGCGACGTCGGGGCCAGCGTCTACGACCGGGCGAAGTACAGCACGTCCTACGACTATGCCGGATACCCGGAGGCGAACCGCTCCTACGGCAACGAGGTCGGCGGCGGCGGCTTCGCCGGGGTCGGCGTCGGCTACCAGTTCACCCCGTTCCTGCGCGGCGACGTGACCGGCGAGTACCGCTACTCCACCGGCCTGCGCGGCAGCGAGTACTACAGGGGCCCCGACTACGACAACGGCCTCGGCTCGTACGGCATCAACAAGTCGAGCGGCCACTTCGATTCGGCCGTCGTTCTGGCCAACGCCTACTTCGACCTCGGCACCTGGTACGGCATCACGCCGTTCATCGGCGCCGGCGCCGGCTACGCCTTCAACCACGTCTCCGGCTACGGCACGAACGGCCAGTTCACGAGCCCGACCTACGCCTACGATTACGGCAACCCGCAATACGGCGGCTGCCCCTGCGCCCCGCCGACCTACAACTACACCCCGACCTACACGGTCGACGCGAACGGCAACGCGACGCCGGTCTACAACAGCCAGGCGACGACCAAGTCGTACAAGGACAAGACCACCGGCAGCTTCGCCTGGGCGCTCCATGCCGGTCTCGCCTACAACGTCACCGACGCGTTCAAGGTCGAGCTCGCCTATCGCTACCTGAACCTCGGCCACGCCTCGACCGGCGCCAGCTTCTCCACCTGCTGCGGCGAGGCCGGAGCCGGCGTGAAGATCAAGGACATCGAGGCCCACGACGTGAAGATCGGCGTGCGCTACCTGCTCGGCGGCCTCGTCGCCGCGCCGCTGCCGCCGCTGGTGCCCGACTATCAGCCGGCCCCGGGCCCGCTCGTCCGCAAGTACTGAGACACGTACCGAACCTGCACGGCCTCGACATCGAAGACGGCGCGGATCCGATCCGCGCCGTCTTCTTTCGTTTCAGGGCCAAGACGCGCGCCACGGACCGCGAAATACGGTTAAGCCGTTCACAAGATTTGGGGTTTAGGGTCCTCGTCAAGTCGTCCTACGGGATGCAACCGTTGATCTTGCGTGAGGACTTTCCCCATGGCTGCGCTCGAACGCCGCTTCGCCGCCGCGGCGCTGCTTCTCCTCGGGATCGGCCGAGCCGAGGCCGCCGACCTGCTGCCCCCGCCCCCGCCGATGGCGCCGCCGGTCGCGGTCGGCGGCGGCTGGTACCTGCGGGCCGACTTCACCGAATCGGCCTACGCGCGCCCGCACGACGACACCCGGGCGGACGCGAACGACCCGGGCATGCCGCCGCTCGTCGGCCTGCGCCTGAGCGATGCGGCCGGCTACGGCGGCGGCGTCGGCTACCGGATCACCCCGTGGCTGCGCGTCGACGCGACCGTCGACCAGCGCGAGCCGGCCCGCTACGGCGCCGCCTCCTCGCGCTCGAACTTCGCCACCGGCTACAACGTCGAGGCGGCGCAGGTCTCCGCGCTCACCGCCCTCGTCAACGTCTACGCCGACCTCGGCACCTGGTGGGGGCTGACGCCCTATGTCGGCGCCGGCATCGGCGTCTCGGACATGGGCGTGGCGCGGGGCTACACCCAGACCACCTGCACGGTCGACGCCTGCGACGGCAACCCCGGCACCGGCCTGCGCACCGCCGTGACGCGCCCGAACCGCTCGGTCGCCTCGCTCGCCTGGGCGCTGACCGGCGGCGTCTCCTACGCGATCGGCGGCGGCTTCAGCCTGGACGCGGCCTATCGCTACGTCGATTTCGGCAACGCCAAGAGCGGGCTCGACGCCTACAACGCCGGCACGCGGCTGAAGGACATCGCCGCCAACGAGTTCCGCCTCGGCCTGCGCTACGACCTCGGTGGCTTCGGCAGCGGCCCGAGCCTCGCCGGCCTCGGCGGCAGCGCCTACGGCAACTGATCCGCGACCGGGCGATCGCCGACGGACGCGAAGCGGCCGCGGGCCTCGCGCGGCCCCTTGCCCTGCGGCGAGATGGCTGGATCGGGGGCGTGACCGCCCCCGGACGGTATCGGATTTCCCACCTCGCGACCGTCGCATGCGGGCGCTCGTCCGCGGCACGGCGGGCGAGCCGACGCCCGAAGCCACGGGCGTCGGCGGTCGGGGTGGCGTCGCGATCCGCGGATCGAAGCCTCGGCCCGGTCGCCGGGCGCGGGCGTGCGGTAAAATCCCGTCTTCGTTCCGGTTTTCGCGTCGCATCCCCGCATTGGCACGGCACGCCGGCCGATATCGAAACCAGCCATTAAGGTTACTCTCCTATCAAGAGAGAACAGGTTTCGTAGTGCGGTCGTGTTGCCGCCCCGAGGACGACCGCGATGCGTAAGACTTCCCGCGCACTTCTTGCCGCCCTGAGCCTGGCCGGCCCGACCACGGCCCGCGCCGCCGACCTCGACTACGATTTCCTCCGCGGCCCCGACTACGACCCGCCGGTCGCGGTCACGGCGATCGACTGGAGCGGCGTGTATGTCGGCGGGCACGGCGGGTACAGCTCGGCTGCGCTCGGGTTCCAGAGGTCGTATCAGCCGTTGATCATCCAGCAGACGCACAACTCGACTGCCGAGTCGGACTTCGGCGCCTCCAACCTGTTAACGTCGAAGCCCAGACGCGTGGGCGACGTGAGCTTCGGCGGGTACGCCGGCTACAATGTCCAGTTCGACGACGTCGTCCTCGGTATCGAAGTCGACTACACCAGCTTCGGGCGCAGCGGCTCGTCTTCGGACGGCATCTCCCGTTTCAAGACCAACAGCCTCGGTTATCTCGAGACGGTCAGCCTGAACGGCGCCTCGAGCACCAAGATCAACGATTTCGGGACAATCCGCGCGCGCGCAGGCTACGCCTTCGGCAACCTTCTGCCTTACGTAACGGGCGGTTTCGCGATCGGTCGCGCCCGCATCGCGGACGGCGTGTTCATTGAGGATTCGGGATACAACGCCACCACCTACAACGCTAACCAGGCTCTGACGGTCGGCAAGCCGGCCTACGTCGAGAACTTCGGTTATCGTGCCGGAACGTTCAGCCAGACCGATCCCACGACGGGCGTCCCCTACTCCACCTATGTCAGCAAGTCGAAGACCAAGACGGTCGGCGGCGTCGCTCTGGGCGGCGGTTTCGAATACGCGATCACGCCGAGCATCCTGCTCCGCGCCGAATACCAGTACGTGCTGTTCAACGACTTCGACGGGCACAGGGCCAACCTCAACACCGTCCGCGGCGGCGCGGCCGTCAAGTTCTGACCGGCAAGCCGCCGACCGCCTTCCCTCGCGCCGGATGACCCCGATGCCCGTTCGGATCTCGCTCCCCCTCGCCGCCCTCGCGGGCCTGCTGGCGACGCTCGCCGCCGACCCCGCCGCTGCCGAGGGGCCGGGCTACGCCGAGGCGGCCCCGCGCGCCGCGCCGCGCCGCCTCGCGCATCGCCCCCTCCCCCCGGCCGGCCTCGACCGCCGGTACGGCGCCTATGCCGGGCCGCGCGTCTACGGCCCGGTCGTGCGCGCCTACCTGCCGCGCAACGACAACGTTCCGATGTACAACGAGCCGCCGCCGCGCTGAGGCGGCTTTCGCAGCGCGCCCGACCCGAACGGGGACGTGCCGCCCTTCCCCCCTCTGCGGGGGAGGGAAAAGCATGTTGCGCCGGCCTCTTCCGCCCGCCGCTCGATCCGCTAGACATCGAGCTCCGCGCCGCGCGCGCGGGGCTTGGCGGGAGCGGGCGATGCGGATCCAGGGTCTCTCGGCGATCGTGACGGGCGGGGCCTCCGGGCTCGGGGCGGCGACGGCGCAGGCGCTGGCCGAGGCCGGCGCGCGGGTGGCGCTGCTCGACCTCGACGGGGCGGCGGCGCAAGCCCGGGCCGCCGTGCTCGGCGGGATCGGCATCGCCTGCGACGTGGCGGACGCGGCGAGCGCCGAGGCCGCCGTGGCGCGGGCGGCCGAGGCGCACGGTCCCGCCCGCATCCTCGTCAACTGCGCCGGCATCGCGCCGGCCGCCCGCATCGTCGGGCGCGACGGCCCGGCCTCGCTCGACGGCTTCGTCCGGGTGATCCAGGTCAACCTCGTCGGCTCGTTCAACCTGATGCGGCTGGTGGCGGCGGGCGCCGCCGGGCTCGATCCCCTCGACGGGGGCGAGCGTGGGGTGATCGTCTCCACCGCCTCGATCGCCGCCTACGAGGGACAGGTCGGCCAGGCCGCCTACGCCGCCTCGAAGGCCGGCATCGTCGGGCTGACGCTGCCGGCGGCCCGCGAGCTCGCGCCGCTCGGCATCCGCGTCTGCGCGATCGCGCCCGGCATCTTCGGCACGCCGATGCTGCTCGGCCTGCCTCAGGACGTCCAGGACAGCTTGGGGGCCGCGGTGCCCTTCCCCGCCCGCCTCGGCCGGCCGGAGGAATACGCCGACCTCGTGCTGGCGATCGTCCGCAACCCGATGCTCAACGGCGAGACCATCCGCCTCGACGGCGCGTTGCGCATGCAGGCGCGCTGATCCGCGCACGAATCCTGCGTCGCAACGAAGGGAAGTCCGATGGGATCGTCCCTTCGGCGGGGGTCGGGCGGAGCCCGACGAACCGACCGGGCTTCGCCCTCGGCCCCGGACAAGGGATCACCCCTTATCGAAACCCGGACGTCACGCGCCGACCCTCAGTGAGCTGACCCGACATGTCGCAAACCTTCGACTGGACCTCCGCCTATCCCTCGATCCGCATGCCGATGTTCGGCCGCAACGTGGTCGCGACCTCGCACGCGCTGGCGGCGCAGGCCGGGATGCGGATGCTGTGCAAGGGCGGCAACGCGGTCGACGCGGCGATCGCCACCGCCGCGGCGAAGACGCTGACCGAGCCGTGCAGCAACGGGCTCGGCTCGGACGCCTTTTGCATCCTCTGGGACGGCCAGGAACTGCACGGCCTGAACGCCTCGGGCGGGGCGCCGGCCGCCTGGACGCCGGACTACTTCGCCCGGAAATACGGCCCGGCCACGCGGCCGCCGATGCGCGGCTGGGATTCGGTGACGGTGCCGGGCGCCGTCGGCGCCTGGGTCGCCCTGTCCGAGCGCTTCGGCAAGCTGCCCTTCGCCGACCTGCTGGAGCCGGCCATCGAGATCGCCGAGCGCGGCTACCTCGCGCCGATCGTGGTGCAGCAGAAATGGGCCGCCGCGGCAGCGGTCCCCGACCTCGTGCGCCAGCCGGGCTTTTCGGAGTTCTTCCTGCCCCGCGGCCGCGCGCCGGATGTCGGCGAGCTGGTCACGCTCAAGGCCGCCGCGCGGACGCTGCGCGCCATCGCCGAGACGAAGGGCAAAGCCTTCTACGAGGGCGAGATCGCCGAGGCCATGGCGCGGCACGCGGGCGCGAACGGCGGCGCGATGACGGTGGCGGACCTGTCCGCCTACCGCCCGGAATGGGTGACGCCGACGCGCAAGGACTACCGCGGCTACACGCTGCACGAGATCCCGCCGAACGGGCAGGGCATCGCCGCGCAGATCGCGCTGGGCATCCTCGAGAGCTTCGACCTCGACGGGATGGCGGTGGACGGGGCGGAGGCGCAGCACCTGCAGATCGAGGCGATGAAGCTCGCCTTCGCCGACACCTACGCCCACGTCGCCGACGGGCCCGCGATGCGGGTGAGCCCCGAGGCGATGCTCGACGACGCCTACCTCGCGTCCCGCGCCAAGCTGATCGACCCGCGCCGCGCGCAGGATTTCGGCGCCGGCAACCCGGTGCGCGGCGGCACGATCTACCTCACCGCCGCCGACGAATCCGGGATGATGGTGAGCTTCATCCAGTCGAACTTCATGGGCTTCGGCTCCGGCGTGGTGGTGCCGGAGTGGGGCCTGTCGCTGCAGAACCGCGGCTACGGCTTCGTCCTCGACGAAGCGAGCCCGAATTGCGTGGCGCCGGGCAAGCGCCCGTTCCACACCATCATCCCCGGCTTCCTCACGCAGGGCGGCGCCCCGGTGATGAGTTTCGGCGTAATGGGCGGCAACATGCAGCCGCAGGGCCACGTGCAGACGCTGGTGCGGATGATCGACCACGCCCAGAACCCGCAAGCCGCCTGCGACGCCCCGCGCTGGCGCTTCAACCAGGGCCTCGAGATCAACGCCGAATCCGCGATGCCGGCGGACACGCTCGACGGCCTCGTCGCCCGCGGCCACCGGGTCGCGGTGATCCGGGACAGCTACCAGGATTTCGGCGCCGGCCAGTTCATCTGGCGGATGGGCGACCCCGGCGTCGAAGGCTACGCCGCCGCCAGCGACCCG
Source organism: Methylobacterium sp. E-016 (assembly GCF_022829745.1). NCBI lineage: Bacteria > Pseudomonadati > Pseudomonadota > Alphaproteobacteria > Hyphomicrobiales > Methylobacteriaceae > Methylobacterium > Methylobacterium sp. E-016. The sequence continues at coordinate 69,500 of NZ_JAKSYF010000103.1, read as the reverse complement.
CGCCGCGACGGGCAGGCGGTGGTCTGGTGAGGCCGAAGCGCCCCGACGCGGCATCCCGGGTCGCCGCTGGCGATCGCGCGCCGAGCGGTTAGGCTGGCGCGGCGAAACATCCGTCCGCCGAGGCTCCCGGCCATGAACCCGTTCCTGTTCCAGACCACGCCGAACCTGCTGTTCGAGGCCGGGGCGGCGGGCAAGATCCCCGAGCTGGTCGCCAAGTTCGGCGCGCGAACCATCCTGCTGGTGACCGACCGGGGCGTGCGCGCCGCCGGGCTGACGCGGGCGGCCGAGGCGGCGCTGGCGCAGGCCGGCTGCCGCATCGACGTGTTCGCGGACGTGGTCGCGGACCCGCCGAGCCACGTGGTCGAGACCGCCGCGGCCTTCGCGCGGGCGTCGGGCGCGGAGCTGGTGCTCGCGATCGGCGGCGGCTCGGCGCTCGATACCGCCAAGCTCGTGGCCTACCTCGCCCGCTCGGACGACGCCCTGGACGCGATCTACGGCGTCGGCCTCGCCACGGGCGAGCGCCTGCCGCTGATCCTGGTGCCGACCACCGCCGGCACCGGATCGGAGGTGACGCCGATCGCCATCGTCACCACGCCCACGCAAGAGAAGAAAGGCGTCGTCGCCCCGCGCCTGCTGCCCGACTGGGCGGTGCTCGACCCGGAGCTGACGCTGGGCCTGCCCGCCGCCGTCACCGCGGCCACCGGCATCGACGCGATGGTGCACGCGATCGAGGCCTATACCAGCCGCCACCGCAAGAACCCGATCTCCGACGGCCTCGCCCGGCAGGCCCTGGGGCTGCTCGCCTGCCATATCCGGATCGCCTGCACCGACGGCGGAGATGTCGAGGCGCGCTCCGGGATGCTGCTCGGGTCGATGCTCGCCGGCATGGCCTTCGCCAACGCGCCGGTGGCGGCGGTGCACGCGCTCGCCTACCCGATCGGCGCGCTGTTCCACGTGCCGCACGGGCTCTCGAACGCGCTGGTGCTGATGGGCGTGCTGCGCTTCAACCTGCCGGAGGCGCAAGCGCTCTACGCCGAGCTCGCGCCGATCCTCGACCCGGACGCCCGCGACCGGCCGGCGGCGGAGGCGGCCGACCGCTTCGTCGCGGCGCTCGCCGCGATCTGCCGCGATTGCGGCGTCCCGGCCTCGCTCGCGGCGGTCGGCATCGCGGAGACGGACCTCGACCGCCTCGCCGACGACGCGATGAAGCAGACGCGGCTCCTGGTGAACAATCCGCGGACGGTGACCCGCGCCGACGCGCGCGCGATCTACGCCGCGGCGCTGGCGGGCACCGCCTGAGGGCGTCTTCGAGGAAGCGATCCCGGCTGTCGCCGACGGCCTTGGCCGCGATCCAGCCACCGCCCTCATCCTGAGGCGCGGCCGCTTCCGTCGCTCTCGCGCTTCGGCCGGTCCTTTTCGGGTCGATGTCCGTATAGGAGGGGCACACAGGAGCGACGCCACCCACCATGCCAGCCATCGAGACGGTCCCGAACCGCGTCGTCGCCGCCGTCCGGCGGTCCTTCCGGCAGTTCCTGGCGCTGCCGCTCGCGACGATCGTCGGCTTCGTCGGGCTCAATGCGCTGGTCTACCTCGCCGACCGCTCGTGGTCCGGCGGCGCGGCGCCCACGGGCTTCCGCTGGCTCGGCGCGCTGCTCGGAGACCGCGCCGCGCTCGGCGGCCTGCTCACCACCGTGGCGTCGAGCATCATCACCGTGACGTCGATCACCTTCTCGCTGCTGCTCATCGCCGTGCAGCAGGGCGCGGCCTCGCTCACCGCGCAGGTCACCGACCAGTTCATGGCCCGGCGCACCAACCAGTTCTACTTCGGCTACTTCGTCGGCCTGTCGGTCTTCGTGCTGATGACCCTGGTGACCAACACCGAGTTCCACCGGCCGGTCTTCGGCACGAGCCTGGCGCTGGTAATGACGACCTTCGCCCTCTGCCTCGTCATCGTGATGCTCTACAACACCATCGATCAGATGCGGCCCGAGCGCATCGTCCAGTTCATCCACGAGCAGATCCTAGAGGCCCGCGCCGACGACGAGCGCCTGCTCGCGCGCACCCGCCGGACGCCCCGGCCGGGCTGGGACGTCCGCGCGGTGGTGCGCGCGACCGAGCGCGGCTACGTCGTCGGCCTCGACGCAGACCGGATCCAGGCGGCGATCGCGCGCGCCGCGCCGGACGCCGTCGAGGTTCGGATGCGGGTTCCGGTCGGCACCTTCCGGGCGCTCGGCGACCCGCTCTTCGACATCCGGGCCCGGCCGGGCTTCGTGCTGGAAGCGGAAGCGCGGGAGGCGGTCGAGGCCGCGTGCGGGCGGGCGCTCACCTTCGACGACGGGCGCGACCTCGGGCACGATGCCGGCTACGGCCTGCACCAGCTCGCGACCATCGCCTGGACCTCGGTCTCGACCGCGAAGTCGAACCCCAGCCCCGGCCGCGTCGTCCTCCTGGCTTTGCGCGACATCGTCGCCCGCTGGAGCCCCGGCGAGGTCGACCCGCCGGAGGCATTGGGCGCGCACGTGATCCTGGCCGACCACGCCCCGACCGCGGCCACCGATGCGCTGGAGGCGGTGATCGTCGTCGCCTCGGAATCGATCCAGTGCCAGACCCTCGCCGAGGCGATGGACAGCCTGGCGATCCTGCTCGGCCACGTCGCCGCGCCGACGGCCGACCGCCTCGCCGGCATCGCCCAGCGCTCGCTCTCCGCCCTCGGCGAGCACGTGCTGACCCGCGAGCTCGAAGCCGCCCTCGACGGCCTCGCCGCGGCGTTGGCCACGCGCGGCTTCGACGACGGCGCGGCGGCGGTCGCGGCGGCGACGCGGGCGCTGGCCGAAAGCCACGGCACGCTCAACTCGCGATCGACCCGCGTGCCGGGAACCACCGGCTGACCCGCCGCGGACAGCGGCCCCGTTCTCGGGAACTTCCAGCCACTCGTCCCGCCCGCGCCCTCATCCTGAGGTGCTTGCGCGAAGCGGACGCCTGGAAGGAGGCTCCCGGGGATCGCGCGACCACTGGAAGGCTCCTTCGCGGCGGCCGCCGCGCGGCCGCACCTCAGGACGAGGGGGTGGTTTGGGGCGAGGCGCGTTCGCCAGAACGCCGCGCCGCTACTTCGGCGTTGGCGCACCCGCCGGCTTGGCGGCCGCGGGCTTCGGCGCGGCTACGGGCTTCCCCGCCCATTCCGGGTCCGAGCGCGGGCCGCCGGGGGTGTCGGTCGCGGTGGTGAGCTGGCCGGGCACCACGTCGCCCACCCGCGTCCAGGTCTGGGTCTGGCACAGCACGGAGATCAGGCAGCCCTTCACCGACAGCTCGGCGGGGGTCTCGCTCCAGATCGTCACGTCGTAGGACTTGCCGTTGTCGCCGTTGTAGATCTTGCCGACGAACCGGCCCTCCTCGTTGCGCTTCAGGCCGAGGATCATCTGGTGGCCGAGGAGCGGCCGGGCCTGCCGCTTCGGGTCGGGGTTGTAGCGGTCGATCTTCGGCTTGCCGTCCTCGCCCAGCGGCTTCGAGCCCCAGACGACGTAGCCGCACAGGTTCGCGCCGCCCGGCCCGCAATGCTCGGTCCGCACCCGGGCGCGCCCGTCCTCGGTGAACCAGGTGCCGGTGGGGTCGGCCGCGGCCGCCGGGCTGGCCCCGAGGGCGGAGGCGGCGGCGAGGCCGAGGAGGGCGAAGGTCGAGACGCGGGCGGACATGACGGTCATTCGGTTTCCTCAGGGGGAAGGGGAGGGATGGGCCGCGGGCGCGGTGCCGGCCTCGTCGCGGGCGCCGACGAAGCGGCCGAGCACCCGTCCGAGGACGCGGCTCAAGCCCTCCATCAGCAGGAACACCGCCGGCACGAAGACCAGCGAGAGCAGGGTCGAGACGATCAGCCCGGCGATCACCGCGACCGCCATCGGCGCGCGGAACTCGCCGCCGACGCCGAGCGCCATCGCGGAGGGCACCATGCCGGCGGCCATGGCGATCGTCGTCATCACGATCGGGCGGGCACGCTTGCGGCCGGCCTCGACGATCGCGGTAACGGGATCAACGCCGCGTCCCATCTCCTCGACGGCGAAATCCACCAGCATGATCGCGTTCTTGGTCACCAGCCCCATCAGCATCAGGATGCCGATCACCACCGGCATCGAGATCGGCATGCTCATCACGAGCAGGCCGAGGATCGCGCCGCCGATCGAGAGCGGCAGCGAGAACAGGATCGTCAGCGGCTGCAGGAACGAGCCGAACAGCAGCACGAGCACGGCGTACACCATCATGATCCCGGCGCCCATCGCCAGAAGGAAGCCGGAGAAGACCTCGCCCATGATCTCGGCGTCGCCGGTCTGTCGGATGGTGACGCCCGGCGGCAGGCTCTTGGCGGTCGGCGTCTCCAGCGCCTGGGCGATCAGCGAGCCCAGCGCGTCCGAGCCCTCCATGTTGGCCTCCACGGCCACGCGCACGACGCGGTCGTAGCGGTCGATCGCGCCCGGACCCTGGTCGAGCTCGATGTCGGCCACCGCCGCCAGCGGCACCGCGGTGCCGTTGTTGGCCGGCACCTTCAGGTTCTCCAGCCGCGAGACCGTGCCGCGGGCGCTGTCGGGCAGCTGCACCCGGATCGGGATCTGGCGGTCGGCGGCGTTGAACTTGGCGAGGTTCAGGCCGATGTCGCCGATCGTTCCGACCCGCACCGTCTCGGCGATGGCGTCGGTCGAGACGCCGAGATCGGCCGCGACGCCGGGCTTCGGGCGGATGCGGACCTCGGTGCGGTTCAGGGGCGCCGTCGACATCACCGCGACGAGATGGGGGATCGCGGCCATGTCGCGCTGGAGCCTGGCGGCGACCTCGGCCACCACGCCGGCATCGGGGCCGCCGACCACGAGGGCGAGGTCGCGCTGGCCCGAGTCGCGCAGGGACCACGAGCGGATGTCGGGCTCCTGCGCGATCAGCCCGGCGATCTCGGTCTCGACGGCGGCCTGCGACTGGGCGCGGGCGTTCTTCGGCGTCAGGTTGACGGTGAGCGTGGCCAGCCGCGTCTCCCGCTTGCCGCCGACCTGCCGGCCGCCGTCGACGAAGACCGAGACCACCTCGGGCAGGGCGCGGATGCGCGCGACCACCCGGTCGGACACGGCGATGGTGTCGGCGAGCCGCGCGCCCGGCGCCAGCTCGATCATGAACAGGGTGCGGGCGTTGTCCTGCTTCGGCACGAAGCCGGAGGGCAGCAGGCCGGTGGAGGCGAGCGAGCCGGCAAACAGGGCCAGCCCGACGAGGAGGGTGACCACCCGGTGGCGCACCGACCAGCCGACGAGGCGGCCGTAGGCGCGCATCACCGGCCCCTCGCGCTCCGCGTGGTGGGCGTGGTCGCGCAGGAAGTAGGCCGCGAGCATCGGCGTGATCAGCCGCGCGACCAGCAGCGACATGAACACCGAGACCGCGATGGTGAGCCCGAACTGGATGAAGTAGCGCCCGGCGATCCCCGGCATGAACGACACCGGCGCGAACACCGCGATCAGGGTCGCGGTGATGGCGATGACGGCGAGCCCGATCTCGTCGGCGCCCTCGATCGCCGCCCGGTAGGCGGACTTGCCCATCCGCATGTGGCGGACGATGTTCTCGATCTCGACGATGGCGTCGTCGACCAGGATGCCGGTCACCAGGGTGATCGCCAGCAGGCTGATGCCGTTCAGGGTGAAGCCGAGCGCGTCCATCGCCCAGAAGGTCGGGAACACGGAGAGCGGCAGGGCCAAGGCCGCGATCAGTGTCGCGCGCCAGTCGCGCAGGAACAGGAACACCACCAGCACGGCGAGCGCCGCGCCCTCGATCAGGGTGTGCATCGCCGAATCGTAGGAGCCGATCGTGGCCGAGACCGAGGAGTCGATCCTTTCGAATTTGACGTCGGGGTAGCTGGTCGCGAACTCCGAGATCTTCCTTTCGACGCCGGCGGCGACCTCGGCGTCGCTCGCGCCCGAGCCGCGCGAGACCGCGAAGGCGACCACCGGCCGGCCGTCGAAGCGGGCGAAGGTGCGCGGCTCCTCGATCGCGTCCCGCACGGTGGCCAGATCCGCGAGGCGCACCTTGCGGCCGCCGGGCAGGACGATGGAGGTGGCCTTGAGGTCGGCGAGCGTCCGCGAGGCGGCCAGCGTCCGGATCGACTGCTCGCGCCCGCCGACCTCGCCGCGCCCGCCCGCCATGTCGGCCGAGGTCAGGCGCACCTGCCGGTTGACGTCGGCCGCGGTGATGCCGAGCGCGAGCAACCGGTCGGGCTGCAGCTCGATGCGCATCTCGCGCGCCACGCCCCCGACCCGCTCGACGCCGCCGACGCCCTTCACCCCCTGGAGGATGCGCGCGAACCTGTCCTCGACGAGCCAGGACAGGTCGGCGGGCGTCATCGCCGGCGCGGTGACGCCGTAGATCAGGATCGGCAGGCCGGCGATCTCGACCCGGCTGATCACCGGCTCGTCGATGGTGCGCGGCAGATTGATGCGGATCTTCGAGACCGCGTCCTTGACGTCGTTGACGGCCCGGTCGGTGTTCACCTCGAGCCGGAACTCGACGGTGGTGACGGACGAGCCCTCGGTGATCGCCGAGGTGATGTGCTTGACCCCGCGCACGCCGGCGATCGAGTCCTCGACCCATTTCGTGACCTGGGTCTGGAGCTCGGAGGGCGCCGCGCCCGACTGCGTGATCGCCACCGAGACGATCGGCACGTCGACGTTCGGCATCCGCGTCACCGCGAGCCCGCGGAAGCTGACGAGGCCGAGCACGATCAGCACGAGGAACAGGACCAGCGGCCCGATCGGGTTGCGGATCGCGTAGGCCGAGACGTTCAGGCGCATCGGGCGGCCCGTTCCTTCTGCATCACTTGGCGGGGCGGCGTCGGCTCAGGGGACGCCGGCGTCGGCGCTCGCCTCGGGCGACGGCGCCTCGGCCACGGCCGGGGCGACGGCCGCCAGCGGAACGGGGCGGACCTTGTCGCCGTCCCGCAGGAAGCTGCCGGCGCGGGCGACGACGCGCTCGCCCTCGGAGAGCCCGCTGCGGATCTCGATGTCGTCGTCGTCGGACAGGCCGGTGCGGACCTGGCGGGCCTCGACCGTGTCGCCGGCGACCACGAGGACGCTGCTGCGCGCCGGGCCGCCGTAGAGCACCGCGGCCTGGGGAACGGCGACGCCGCGGGTGCGGGCGATCTCGACCGCGCCGCGGGCGAAGGTGCCGATGCGCAGCCGCGGGTCGGCCTCGAGCCGGACGCGGACCTTGCCGAGCCGGCTCGCCCGGTCGACCTCCGGGTAGACCGCGCGGACGCTGCCCTGGACGCGTGCGCCCGCGCCGATCTCGATCCAGGCCGGGCGGCCCTCCCGCAGCAGCGGCAGCTTGGTCTCGACGACCTCGCCTTCGAGCTCGATCTCGCCCCGGGCGATCAGGCGGAACAGCGGCTCGGCCGCGGACGAGGCGGTGATGCCGACGCGCGCGGTGCGGCGGTTGACGATGCCGGCTTCCGGCGCGCGGATCTCGGTACGGGCGAGCCGCAGCTCCAGCTCGTCGCGCACCGCCTTCGCCTGGGCCAGCTCGGCCTTCGCGATGACCAGGCCGTTGCGGGCGAAGGCGAGCTTGCCCTCGGCCTGGCGCAGGGTGGAGGTGCGCCCTTCCAGGATCGCCGCCGTGCCGTTCCCGGTCTGCATCAGCTGCTTGGCGCGGTCGAACGCGAGGCGCGCCTCGACGGCGGCGGCTTCCGCCTGCTCGATGGTGCTCTCGGCCTGCGGGACGGCGGCGGTGGCCTTGTCCACCAGGGCGGATTGCTGGGCGAGCTGGCGGTCGATCAAGTCGTGCGACAGGCGGGCGAGCACCTGGCCGCGGGCGACGCGCGCGCCCTCCTCGACCAGGACCTCGGTGACGCGGTAGCCGTCGATCTCGGGCGTCACCAGGATCTCGTCGCGCGGTACCAGCGTGCCGGTGACGACCACGCTCTCGACGATCTCGCGGCGCGCCGCCTCGACCACGCTGACCGCGGGCGCGGGGCTCGCCGCGGCGGGCGCCGGGGCGGTCTCGGCCCGTGCCGGCAGGGACAGGGGGAGCGCGAGGGCCAGGGCGGCGAGGCCGAGGCGATGGGCGCGAACGGTCATCGGCCGGTCTCCGCGGGCGTCGAGGCGAGGGGAAGGCGCCCGTCGAGGCCCGCATCGAGCAGGGCGAGGAGCTGGGCGACGGCGGCGGCCGGGTCGTAGCCGGGCAGCAGCGCCCGGTCGACGATGATCCCCTTCATCAGGGGGCCGAGCAGGGCGTAGAGCGCGGCCGGGTCGCAGGCGGGGGACCGCGCCAGGGCGGCGAAGGTCTCGACGAACCAGCCCCGCGCCTCGGCCTCGGCCCGCGCGGTCATCGCGGCGATCGCCGGGTTGCGCGTCGCCTCCGACCAGATGTCGACCCGCAGGATCGCGGTCTCACGGGTGATCGAGACGAAGTAGCGGGTGATGATGCCGAGCAGCGCCGCGCGGCGGTCGCCGTCGCGCTCCAGCTCGGCCACGAGCAGGGCGCCGCGGGCGCGCTCGCACTCGGCGAGCCCGAGGACGAGGTCCTCCTTCGAGGCGAAGTAGCGGTAGACGTTGCCGGCGCTCATCGCCGCCTCGCGGGCGAGGTCCTGCATCGTGGTGCGGTGGAAGCCGTTGCGCACGAAGCAGGCCTCGGCCGCCGCCAGGATGTGCTCGCGCCGGGCCGACGGCTCGATCCGCGCCGAGACGGCGCTGCCGGCGCTCATCGCGCGAGGCTCGCCGCCAAGACGTGGGGCACGATGCGGCTCGCGTCCTTCGCGGGCGGGACGCCCTGGCAGGCGGCGGGACGAACCGCGAGCCCGGCACAGGACCGCACCTGCCATCCGTCGGGACCGGCCCCGGTCCAGCCGATCAGCGCGACCCAGGCGAGCCCGAGGATCCCGACGAGCGCGAGGTTCGCCGGCGTGGCCACGGCGCGAAGCTCCGCGAGGCGGAGGGCGGTGCCGGGATCGGAAACGGAAACGGAAAGGCCCATGGCGGATTCCTGCGTGCCGCCCCCCGTGTAATGAACGTTCATTCTAGTGTCAATGAACGTTCATTCTCAGATCGGCTCAGGAAGCGCGTCGTCGCCGCAGCCCGTCCCCCCCACGGGGGAGGGAAGACGGGATCGCTCAGGCCGAAACGCTCACGCCGCGGCGCGGGTCACCGCGTCGACGACCGCGTCGACGACGTCGTTGACGAGGCCGCGGTCGTCGCCCTCGGCCATGACGCGGATGACCGGCTCGGTGCCGGACGGGCGGATGACGAGGCGGCCGGCGTTGCCGAGGCGCTCGCGGGCGTGCTCGATCGCGGTGACGACGCTGTCGGCGCGCAGCGGCTCGCCGGAGCGATAGCGCACGTTCTTCAGGATCTGCGGCAGCGGGTCGAAGCAGTGGCAGACCTCGCTCACCGGCCGCGCGCTGCGCTGGACCACGCTCAGCACCTGCAGCGCGGCCACCAGCCCGTCGCCGGTGGTGGCGTAGTCCGACATGATGATGTGGCCGGACTGCTCGCCGCCGAGGTTGTAGCCGTGCTCGCGCATGTGCTCGAGCACGTAGCGGTCGCCCACCGCGGTGCGGGCGAGCGAGAGGCCGATCCCGCCGAGGTAGCGCTCCAGCCCGAGGTTGGACATGATCGTGGCCACGATCCCCGGCTGGGTCAGGAGGTCGTCCTCCTTCCACGAGCGGGCGACGACGGCCATGAGCTGGTCGCCGTCGACGACCTGCCCCTTCTCGTCGACGATCAGCACCCGGTCGGCGTCGCCGTCGAGCGCGATGCCGATGTCGGCGCGCAGCTCGCGGACCTTGCCGACCAGGGCGGCGGGCGCGGTCGAGCCGACGTCGCGGTTGATGTTGAAGCCGTCCGGCTCGACGCCGATGGCGATGACCTCGGCGCCGAGCTCCCACAGGGTCTCGGGGGCGACGCGGTAGGCGGCGCCGTTGGCGCAGTCGACCACGATGCGCAGGCCGTCCAGCGTCACGTTGCGCGGCAGCGAGCGCTTGGCGAACTCGATGTAGCGGGCATGCACGCTCTCGATGCGCTTGGCCCGGCCGAGCGACATGGAGCCGGCGAGCCGGGTGTGCAGCTCGCCGTCGATCAGCGCCTCGATCTCGCGCTCGATCGCGTCGTTGAGCTTGAACCCGTCCGGCCCGAACAGCTTGATGCCGTTGTCCTCGAACGGGTTGTGCGAGGCGGAGATCATCACGCCGATGTCGGCGCGCATCGAGCGGGTGAGCATCGCCACCGCCGGCGTCGGCATCGGCCCGAGCTGCAGCACGTCCATGCCGACCGAGGTGAAGCCGGCGATGAGCGCGGTCTCGATCATGTAGCCCGACAGGCGGGTGTCCTTGCCGATGACGACGCGGTGGCGATGGTCGCCGCGCTGGAACACCAGGCCCGCCGCCTGGCCGACCTTCAGCGCCAGCTCCGGCGTGATCACCCCGTTGGCCCGGCCGCGAATGCCGTCGGTGCCGAAATACTTTCTCACGAAACTCTCCGTCCCATCGGGCACGCGACGTTGCGGGCAACCTATCATCGATCGCACGGCACGCACGGATCGCGTCCCGTTACGGTGAATCGACGCCGCCTCTTCCCTCCCCCGCAGAGGGGTGAGGGAAAACCCGCGCTGCGTCTCCCATGCCTGTCCGTCTCGGATGCTGGACATACGAAAAAGGGCGCCGTCGTGGCGCCCTTCCCGTTCGTCGGTGGTGAGGCTCTCAGCCCTGCGGCTGCGGCTCGAGGCCGCCGTCGCTCTCCTTCGGGCGGCCGCGGCCGGCCGACGGGACCGAGGAACCGCGGGCCGGCGTCGGGGGCACGTCGCCACCGTCGCGGACCGGGGGACGGCCCTTGAGCAGGTTCTTGATCTCGTCGCCGGACAGCGTCTCGTACTCGAGCAGCCCCTGCGCGAGCGCCTCGAGGTCGTCCTTCCTGTCGGCGAGGATGCGGCGGGCCTCCTCAAGGCCGGTCTCGACCAGGCGGCGGACCTCCGCGTCGATCTTCTGGGCGGTCGACTCGGACACCGTCTGCTGGCGGCCCATCGACATGCCGAGGAAGACCTCGTCGTTGTTGTCGCCGTAGGCGACGGTGCCGAGCTCAGGCGAGAAGCCCCAGCGCGTGACCATCATCTTGGCGAGCCGCGTCGCCTGCTCGATGTCGGACTGGGCGCCCGACGTCACCTTGTCCGGGCCGAAGGTCATCTCCTCGGCGATGCGGCCGCCCATCATGATCGCCAGCCGCGAGGTCATCTGCTCGAACGACATCGACAGCTTGTCGCGCTCGGGCAGCTGCATGACCATGCCCAAAGCCCGGCCGCGCGGGATGATCGTCGCCTTGTGGACGGGATCGGTGGCCGGCACGTTGAAGGCGACGATGGCGTGGCCGCCCTCGTGGTAGGCGGTGAGCCGCTTCTCGTCCTCGGTCATGACGAGGGTCCGACGCTCGGCGCCCATCATCACCTTGTCCTTGGCGTCCTCGAACTCGTGCATCGTGACGATGCGCTTGCCGCGGCGCGCGGCCAGCAGCGCCGACTCGTTGACGAGGTTCATCAGGTCGGCGCCCGAGAAGCCGGGGGTGCCGCGGGCGATGACCTTGAGGTCGACGTCCGGCGCCAGCGGCACCTTGCGGACGTGGACGCGCAGGATGCGCTCGCGGCCGGTCACGTCCGGGTTCGGCACCATGATCTGGCGGTCGAACCGGCCGGGACGCAGCAGCGCGGGGTCGAGCACGTCGGGGCGGTTGGTCGCCGCGATGATGATCACGCCCTCGTTGGCCTCGAAGCCGTCCATCTCGACGAGCAGCTGGTTGAGGGTCTGCTCGCGCTCGTCGTTGCCGCCGCCGAGGCCGGCGCCGCGATGGCGGCCGACCGCGTCGATCTCGTCGATGAAGATGATGCAGGGGGCGTTCTTCTTGGCCTGCTCGAACATGTCGCGCACGCGGCTGGCGCCGACGCCGACGAACATCTCGACGAAGTCCGAGCCGGAGATGGTGAAGAACGGCACGTTGGCCTCGCCCGCCACCGCGCGGGCGATCAGGGTCTTGCCGGTGCCGGGGGGGCCGACCAGGAGCACGCCGCGCGGGATGCGCCCGCCGAGCCGCTGGAACTTCTGGGGGTCGCGCAGGAACTCGACGATCTCCTGCAGATCCTCCTTCGCCTCTTCCACGCCGGCGACGTCATCGAAGCTGACGCGCCCGTGCGCTTCATTGAGGAGCTTGGCCTTCGACTTCCCAAAACCCATGGCGCGGCCGGCACCCGACTGCATCTGCCGGGACAGGAACACCCAGGCGCCGATGAAGACGAGGATCGGCAGCCAGCTCACCAGCAGCTGGATGAACCACGGCGTGTTGTCCGACGGCGGGCGCGCGGTGATCTGCACGCCCTTGCCCGAAAGCTTCGAGACGAGGCCCGGATCGTTCGGCGCGTAGGAGGTGAAGCTGCCGCCGCCGACGTAGGAACCGGACACGTCCTGGCCCGAGATCACGACGGACTGGATCTTGCCGGCATCGGCGTCGTTGAGAAGCTGGCTGTAGGCGATCTCGCTCCCGCCGCCGCGGTGACCCGGATTCTGGAACAGGGTCACCAGGGCCAGGACGAGGAGGAAGATGACGACCCACAGAGCAAAATTGCGAAAATTCGGGTTCATCGATCAATCCCTGGGGCGTGTGGGCCGGCTGCCCGCCGCTGCGGGTTCGTCCGCGCACGCCAAGCCAATGTAGGCAGAGCCCTCCCCCTTGCCAAGTAAGTCGGGCGCCCCTGCGGCAAGGCCGTCCCCTCGCCTGGGCGGAGCGGGCCGGATCGTCACGCGGCGGGCCGGGTCGGCGGCGATGGCGAGCCCGCGCAGGGTGCGCCGCACCGCGCGCCCCGATCTCAGCGCCGGCAGCAGGTCGACGAGGACCAGCCGCTCCAGCCGCTCCAGCCGCCGCGGCAGCGTGCCGCCGGCCCGGTCGAGGGCGAGGTCGAGGACGCGCAGCGCGACCGCGTCGGGGAGCGCGGCGAGGATTTGGCCGTCGAGACGGAGCGGGACGATCGCCGCAGCACCCCCTCCCCCCACTGCGGGGGGAGGGAGAGGCGCGGCTCCCTCCCCCCCTGGGAGAGGAGGCCCGTGCGCGTTCGTTGACACGAGATCTGAATGCACGCTCGCGAAGGCCGCCGCCGCCGCCTCTCCCAAGGCCGCCTCGTCGCGGGCCGCGCGCTCGGCCAGGCGGACGAGGCGATCGACGCTGAGGCCTTCGCGTTCCAGCAATCGGCGCAGGCGCACCCGGCCGTAGCGCTCGTCGGCGTTCGAGGGGTCGCGCGCGAAGCCGACGCCCTGCGCCTCGCACCAGGCCACGAGGTCAACCTTGGCGATGTCGAGGAAGGGCCGCGCCAGCGCCAGCCCGGGCTCGAGCGGGCGCTCCCGCCGCATGCCGGCGAGGCCCGCCGGGCCGCTGCCGGCGATCAGGCGCATCAGCACCGTTTCGGCCTGGTCGTCGCGGGTGTGGCCGGTGAGCACGAGGCGTGCGCCGACCGTGCGCGCATGCGCGGCGAGCAGGCGGTAGCGGGCGGCCCGCGCCTCCGCCTGGATCGCGGCTCTGGGACGGACGCCCTCCCAGGGCAGGGTCGCGTGGGGCAGGCCGAGCGTCGCGGCGGCGCGGGCGACGGCGCGGGCCTCGTCAGCGGATTCGGGGCGCAGGCCGTGGTCCACCGTCGCGACGAAGAGCGCGCCGGCCCGGCACGCGGCGGCGGCGTGCATCAGGGCGGTGGAATCGGGGCCCCCGGAGACGGCGAGCACCACGGGCGCGTCCCCGGCGAGCCAAGGTGCGAGGGCGTTGGCGAGGGCGCGACGGATCCGGTCACCGGGATCGTCGCGCGGGTCGCTCACGCGGTGCAGCGCGCGCGCTTCTGCTCGCGCGCCACGCTCTGGCGCACGTTCGAGCCGGCGGCGGGGAACTTGCGGTCGAGCTCGGCCAAGGTCGCGCAGGCCTGCTCGCGCGCGCCCAGCGCGTTGAGCGACACGCCGAGCTTCAGCATCGCCTCCGGCGCCTGGGGCGAGCGGGCGTAGTCGGTCGAGACCTTCAGGAACTGCTCGGCCGCCTCGCGGTTGCGGTTGCGCTGCAGGTAGCTCTCGCCGAGCCAGTAGGTCGCGGCCGGGACGTGGCCGTCGCGCGGGTGCGACTGGATGAACTGGCGGAAGGCCATCTCGGCCTGCTCGTAGCGCTTCTCGCGGATGTGGCCGACGGCGGCCTCGTAGTCGCTCGTCGCGTCCCCGCTGCCGGTGGCGGCGACGCTGGCCGGGGCGCGGGCCGGGCTCGGGAGCGCGCCGGTGGTGCCGACGCGGGCGGGCGGCGACAGGTCGACGGGCTCGTCGTAGCCGGGGGCGCCGCGGGTCTCAGCATCCTCGCCGTCGTCGATCGCCGGCTCCGGCAGGCGCCGGGTCTGGGCCATCGGGGCGGCGGCGGCCGGCGCAGGCGCCGCGGCCGGGGCGGAGGGCTGGGTCGCGCCGAGCTGCATCGGCGCACCGGGGCGGCCGGGGCTCTGCTCGGGGTCGAAGGCGTCGCCGCGCTTCTGCGGGCGGGCGGCGCCCGGATTGCCGCCGTTGACGGCGCCGGCCGGCTCGCGGCTCGGCGCGGGCGCGGCCTTGCCGCCGCCTTTCTCGTTGAGGCGGAACTCGACGTCCTCCTGGAACTTCCGAAGCTGCTCCTTGAGCTGCCGGTTCTCGTATTGCAGCGTCTCGATCTGCCCGGCCATCATCCGGGACTGGTTCTCGATCCGGTTGAGGCGCACGACGAATTCGGAGGCGTCCTGCGCCGCGGCCGGGGCGGCGAGGCTGAGGACGGCGCAGGAGGCGAGAAGCAGGCGGCGGAGCATGGTGGCACCGGTCGTGACAGGGAGCGCGCAAGGTCGGCGCGAGGCCGGTAGCAGATGCGCTCCAGCACGGCAAAGTTAAGGCGATGCCGGCTCGGGGCCCCTCGAGCCGCACGGCGAGGGCGGGCCTAGGGGGCCGGCCGCATGCGGCGGCGCCGCGGAGGTTGCCGCCACGACCGGCCTAGTGTGAGATGCCCGCCGCGAAGTCCCGAACGGCCGGATGCGAAGCCCCCATGCCGCAGGAACGAATCATCGTGGAAGCGACGGCGTCCGCACCGGTCGATGTCGTCCGGGACGCCTACACGATGCCGGATCGGATCACGCAGTGGAATTTCGCGTCCGACGATTGGCATTGTCCGACGGCGACCGTCGACCTTCGGGAAGGCGGCACGTTCACGGCGCGCATGGCGGCGAAGGACGGCAGCATGGGCTTCGATGTCGCGGGCACCGACACCAGGATCGTCCCGAACGAACGGATCGAATACGCCTTCGGCGACCGTCATGCGGTGGTCGAGTTCACCGCGTTGGGCGACCGGACCGGCGTGACGGTCGCGTTCGATCCCGAGACCGATGTCCCCATCGCGCAGCAGCGCAGCGGCTGGGCCGCCATCCTCGGCAACCTCTGCCGACACGTGGCGAGAGGGCGAGCCGCGCCGGACGCGTCGGCCGGACGCGTCGCGGCGGGTGCCGTCCCCCGCTCGCCCCTGCCCCGATACGCCCGCCCGAGGAGGCCGCGTTGTGGTGGAGGCAGGATGGCGGGGTCGTCGGGCGACGAAGGTCGCGCCTGCGGTCAGCTTCCGGCGCCGCGGTCGAGCACCGTCACGGCGCGGCGGTTCTGCGACCAGCACGAGATGTCGTTGCAGACCGCGACCGGGCGTTCCTTGCCGTAGGAGACGGTGCGCATCCGCCCGGCGGCGATGCCGCGCGAGGCGAGGTAGTCGTTCACCGCCTGGGCGCGGCGGGCACCCAGCGAGAAGTTGTACTCGCGGGTGCCGCGCTCGTCGGCATGGCCCTCGATGAGGAAGCTGTAGCGCGGGTAGCGCTGCAGCCAGGCCGCCTGCTTGTCGAGGGTGCCGGTCGCGGTGGGCGTCAGGTCGGTCGAGTCGGATTCGAAGAACACCCGGTCGCCGACGTTGACGACGAAGTCCTGCGCGCTGCCGGGGGTGGAGGCGCCGCCGCCGAAGGCGGAGGCGTCGGCGAGGTCCTTGTCGCTGCTGCAGGCCGAGACGGCGAGGCCGGCGCAGAGGGCGAAGCTCAGGGAGGCGGCGCGGAAGGTGGCGGCGCGGAAGCGCGCGGATCGGGGCATGTCTGTCACTCCACGAGCGGACGGTGTGCGCCGGCCCGGTCCCGGGTCGCGGCAGGTCGGCGCGTTGATGTCCGCGCGATCAAACGAGATTGGGCTTTAAGCCTGTCGGGTTAAGCGAAGGTTCCATCAAGCTTGACGCCGGGTTTCCAACGGAGCCGGCCCGCCGCCGATGTGTCGTGGCGCACGCAGGACTCGCGGCGCTAGGACCGACGTCGCGGGCCCCGTCAGGCACCCGCATTGCGGCGGCCGCGCGGCCCGGCCTCGCGCAAGCGTCGATTCGACTGGAGCGTTGCGGCGGCGCAACAACGGCGCGTCGCGGGCGAGCCCGCGTGGGCATGCGGGGCCGGGGGCGGCGCGCGTTAGGGAAGCGTTAACGCTCGCGGCCTCCACTGGGGCGAAACCTGCCGACCGGATCCACCCCGATGCATCCCGCCCAGAGCGTGCTCATTGTCGAGGACAGCTACCTGCTCCTCGAGATCGTCGCGTCGCTGTGCGAGACGCAGGGCATCCGCGTCATCGAGGCGTCGAGCGGCGAGGCCGCGCTGACGATCCTGCGCGAGCGCGGCCGCACGATCGACTGGCTGTTCACCGACATCCGCCTGCCCGGCCTGATCGACGGCTGGAGCGTGGCCGAGGCCTTCCGCGCGATGCATCCCGACCGGCCGGTGGTCTACACCTCGACCGCCCCCGGCCTGCCGCCGCGCGCCGTCCGCGGCGGCCTCTACCTGCGCAAGCCGTTCCAGATCCGCGACATCGAGCAGGTGGTGCGGATGATGGCGCAGGGCGTCACCGACGAGCCGCTCCGCGCCGCGATGTGATCGTCGCCCGGTCGCGCCGGGGCGTCACGCGACCCGCCCCGGCTCACGCGGCCGCGGAGCGGAACATCGCGACGATCTCCGGCGCGCCGATCCAGGCCTCGACCCGCGCGCAGGCGAGGTCGCTCGGCTCCGCGGCGTCGTACAGGGCGAAGCTCGCCGCCAGGAAGCCGGGCAGGTCGTACAGGACCGGGAAGGCGTCGCCGCGGGGCTTGGTCTTGAACAGGTACGAGCCGGTGAGCCCGTAGATCTCGGCGATCGGCGGATAGACCGGCCAGACCACGTCGCGGGCGAGCTCGTCGCCGAGGTAGTCCTCGATCTCCACCGGCTCCGGCGCGAAGCCGCTCTCGACCAGCAGGCGCCGGGCGATGTCGGCGACGACGAAGACCTTCGGGTGGTTGATCACGTGCATGAAGGCGCCGCGCCGGCTCCAGCGGCTCATCTCGCGCTCGAGCCCGAAGGCGACCGTGGCCCCGCCGCCGATCAGCTCGCGGACCGCCGGCTCCCACTGGTCGAGATAGCCGAGCCGCCGGAACACGTCCTCGCGGAACAGCCGCCCGGCCTGGGTCGCGGTGAGGCCGAGGCGGTGGGCGCACAGGGCGATCGCCGAATGGTACTGCCCGAGCGGCGAGCGCGCGAGCTTCAGCGCCGCGAGGTCCTCGACCCGGCCGGCATAGACCATGTCCGGATGGAAGGCCGAGAACACGATCGTCGGAAACAGCTTGGTGCGCGGGTCGCGCCGGCGCAGGACCGCGATGTCGCCGCCGGGGAGCAGCCCGGCCGGGAACAGCTGCGAGAACACGTGGTCGGAGGCGGCGAGCGTCGACACCAGCCCGTCGATGTCGCCGAGGTCGCGCCCGAGCGTCCCCATCGGCAGGAAGCGCACCGGGCTGTTGGGCGCCAGCAGCCGCATCGCCTGGGCCACGCCGCGCGCTTGGCAGTTGCCGAGCACCGCGATGCGCGGGCCGCGCCGACCCGCATCGGCAGCGGGCTTGGCGCGCCACGGTGTCGCCCAGGATGGCGGCGACAACGAGAACGCGCCGCGGGCGCGCCTAGGCAGATCGGACAGGGCCACGTTACGCGCCGGGTGCATCGGGTGGGGCGAAGAAGCTCGGGGCGCGTCGCCGAGGCGGTTGCGCCGGAGGTCGGAGGAAGGGTCTACAAGATGACGTCCAACCCCTATAGCGGTCTACCGGCCGAGCGTTTCTGGCGCAAGGTCGTGACCAACGTCGCCCCCTTCGCCGTCGATCCGCGGCCGCGCGCGCCCTTCGCGATCGGCCAGGCCGACAAGGTCGCCACCGGCGGATCGTGCTTCGCCCAGCGCGTCGCCGAGGCGCTTCGGGCGGAAGGCTTCAACTACTACGTGACGGAAGCCGCCCCGGAGGGCACCGCGCCGGCGGAGGCCGACGCACGCCAGTTCGGCACCTTCTCGGCCCGGTACGGCAACCTCTATTACACGCGCCAGTTCGTGCAGCTGTTCGACCGGGCCTACGGCCGGTTCGAGCCCGAGCTGAAGGCGTGGCTGCGCGAGGACGGCCGCTACGTCGACCCGTTCCGCCCCACCGTCGAGCCCGCCGGCTTCGCGGACGAGGCCGCGGTGGTCGCCGCGCGCGACGCGCATCTGGCCGAGGTGCGCCGCCTGTTCGAGACCCTCGACGTGTTCGTGCTGACGCTGGGCCTGACCGAGGGCTGGCGCTGGCGCGCCGACGGCGCCGCCCTGCCGCTCGCGCCCGGCGTCGCCGGCGGCAGCTACGATCCGGCGCTCTACGAATGCGTCAACGCCGGCGCGGCCGAGGTGCTCGCCGACCTGCAGGGCTTCCTCGAGCGGCTCTGGAGCGTGAACCCGACCGCCCGCATCATCCTCACGGTCTCGCCGGTGCCGATGATCGCCACCTACATGGACCGGCACGTGATGGAGTCGAACAGCTACTCGAAGTCGGTGCTGCGGGTGGCGGCCGGCGAGGCCTGCGCCTCCGGCGACCCGCGGGCGGTGTACTTCCCGGCCTACGACATCGTCACCAGCAACGTGAATGCCGGCCGCTACTACAACGACGACCTGCGCACCATCAACGACGCCGGCGTGCGCCACGTGATGCGCTCGTTCCTCGCCACCTTCGCCGCCGACCGCACCGCCCCGGCCCCGGTGCAGGCCGCCCACGACTTCGCCGCCGAATACGAGGGCACGGCGGGCGTGATCTGCGACGAGGAGCAGATCGAGCGCAGCGTGGCGTGAGGGGACGACGCGACCCGTCCCTTCCCTCCCCCGCAGAGGGGGGAGGGAAGCGCGCGTCGCGGATAGCCCCTACTGCAGGTGCTTCGTGTAGACCTCGCCCGCCGCCGCCTTGATCGCCGCGCCGCAGTCGCGCCCGATCCGCTCGGCGTCGGCGACCGGGCCCGAGCGCGAGGCGGCCCAGTGGCGGCTGCCGTCGGGGAGGAAGAGCAGGCCGTCGAGGCTGAGCGTGTCGCCCTCGATCCGCGCCAGCGCCGCGATCGGCGTGCGGCAGGAGCCGTCGAGCTCGGCCAGGAGCGCGCGCTCGGCGCCGATCGCCGTGGTGGTGCGGGCGCAGGCGAGCGGCGCCAGCAGCGCGTGGATCTCGGCATCGCCCGCGCGGGCCTCGATGCCGAGCGCCCCCTGCGCGACCGCCGGCAGCATCTCCTCGACCGAGAGCACCGAGCGGGCCATGCCCTCCAGCCCGAGGCGCTCGAGGCCGGCGAGCGCCAGCAGCGTCGCGTCGCACTCGCCGGCCTCGAGCTTGCGCATCCGGGTGTTGGCGTTGCCGCGGAGCGGCACGATGCGCA
This sequence comes from Methylobacterium sp. E-016, assembly GCF_022829745.1. Classification (NCBI taxonomy): domain Bacteria; kingdom Pseudomonadati; phylum Pseudomonadota; class Alphaproteobacteria; order Hyphomicrobiales; family Methylobacteriaceae; genus Methylobacterium; species Methylobacterium sp. E-016. The sequence continues at coordinate 49,754 of NZ_JAKSYF010000103.1, read as the reverse complement.
GGTCGGGGCGCCGCATCAGCACCTGCGCCGCGCGCCGGAGCGACGAGGTGCCGACCCGCGCGCCCGCGGGCAATTCCGAGAGCCCGGCGGCCCGCGGCGACAGGAAGGCGTCGCGCGGGTCGTCGCGGGCGAGGATGCAGGCGATGACCAGCCCCTCGGGCAGCCAGGTCTCGACGTCCTTCATCGAGTGGACCGCCACGTCGACCTCGTCGGAAAACAGCGCCTGCTCCAGCTCCTTGGTGAACAGCCCCTTGCCGCCGATCTCGGAGAGCGGCCGGTCGAGGATCTTGTCGGCCACCGTGGTGACGACGACGAGCTCGGTCTCCAGGCCCGGGTTGGCCGCCACGATCCGGTCGCGGACCATGCCGGTCTGGGCCAGCGCCATCGGGCTGCCGCGGGTGCCGATGCGGAGGGGACGCTGGATCATGTGCTTCTTGTCTCGCCCGAGCTTTGCGCGAGCATCGTCGGCGGCGGCGGGCGACGCAAGCGCTCGATCCGCTCCGACCCCGTCATTCCGGGGCTGCGAAGCAGAGCCCGGGATCCAGAGCCGCCGACAATGCCCATGACTTTCGCGTCGGCGTGTCCGGACTCCGGGCTCGCCTGCGGCGCCCCGGAATGACGGTGGAAGGGGCCGTCGGCGTCGCGCGCGTCCTCAGAACGCCTTCAGCACCCGTTCCGTGTGCTCCACGGCCGGCGGGCTCGCGAAGCAGGGGGAGACCAGGGCGCGGTAATCCTGCCACGGCTGCGAGCCGGTGAAGTCCCGGGTGTGGGCCTCGAGCGTGTCCCACTCGATCAGCAGGCGGTAGCGCTGCGGATGCTCGACCGAGCGCCGCACGTCGAAGCTGCGGCAGCCGGCGGCGACCCGGAAGATCTCCGCGGCCTCGGCGATGCCGGCCTCGAACGCCGCCTCCATCCCGGGCTTGATCTCGACCTGTGCGATTTCGAGGATCATCGGTGTCGTGTCCTTTGCGGCCGGAGGCCTACTGGAGCGGGCGGCCGAGCTTGCGCGCCAGGATCCGCTGCGGGCTCTTGTCCGGGTCGGCCTGGGCGGAGACCGGCAGGTAGGCGGTCTGCTCCAGCATGTAGCGGCCGCCCATGGCGCCGTGCATCACGAGGTCGGAGAAGGTGACCCAGGTCTGGCCCGGCAGGAACTCCACGTCGGCCTGGGGCGCGCCGGCCTGGTAGTCGGCGTCCTGCTTGAGCGCGTCGTGCAGGTGCAGCATCAGGTGGTCGTATTCCGAGCGCCGCGCCTTGGTGATGCGCAGGGCGGCGAGCAGCCGCGCCGAGAGGGCCGAGTAGCCCGGGAGCTTCGGCAGGAACTTGTCGGCCATCGAGCCGAAATCCTCGCCCACCCGCCACAGGCGCGGCTGGCCGCTCGGGTTGATGTTGCGGAACACCCGCAGGATGCGCTTCTCGCCGATCGGGTTGGAGGGGAAGGCGTCGACGTGCAGCCGGGTGTCGTCGCGGCGCCAGCTCATCTTGCGCCGGTCGACGTCGAAGGGCCGGTACGACGTGCCGGCGAGGCTGATCCCGCTCGCGTATTCCGGCAGGTGGCGCGCGATCAGGTCCTTGGAGAACGCCCGGTAGCGCACCAGCAGCTGGCGCAGCGCCTCCTGCTCCTCCGGCGTGCCGGCGGCGCCCCGGAGGGTCGCGGCCTCGCCCCGGATGTTGACGTTCTTGGCCTTGCCGTCGGCGAAGGGGCGCTCGGTGAAGCGCCGCTCGAAGTCGCTGAACGGGAAGTCGAGATCGGGGAACATCAGCACCGCGCCGCCTTCCAGGGCCGCGGCGAGCGAGCCGTTCGAGGCGGGCCCCGAGGCGGGAACGGTGAGGATCGGGCTGATCATGCGGGTCGCGTGTCCTGTCGCGGGGCCGGCGTCGCGGGTCCGCGGGTTTAGCCGAGGCTCGGGGCGAGGGCCAGCGCGGCGGTTTTACCGGTGGATGACGGCGCCGGCATCCTGTCATCCCGGGATGCCGCAGCCGCGAAGCCTTGCGCAACCGATGCGAAGGCGGCACGTTCTCCCCCTGTTCCGGGCGGTCTCGCCCGCACAAGGATCATTCGCCGATGGCGACGTTGAAGGAATTCGAGGAGTCGCTGCGCGAGCACGGCATGAACATGGCGCTCGCCCTGCTGGAGCGCCTGCGCGAGCGCGACCGCGCGATCCGCACCGTGAAGCCCGCCCGGCGCCTGACCGGCCAGAAGATGACGCCGGAGCTGGCCCACGCCATCCTCGACCTGCACGCCTCCACCGGCATGACGCAGCAGGAGATCGCCTTCAAGGTCGGCGTGAACCAGGGCCGGGTCAACGAGGTGATCAAGCGCGGCAAGTGGCTCGACGGCGATCCGCACGCCCCCGAGGCCGTGGCCCGCGACAAGGCCCTGGCCCGCCTGCGCGGCGAGCCGACGGCGCGCAAGGCCCCCGCGGCGAAGCGCGCCGCGGGAAAGAGCACCCCGGCCAAGGCGAAGACCGTCCCGGCGCCCCGGCGCAACCAGGGGCAATTGGCTTTCGGCGATCTCTGAGGCGCCGGGCGCAGGCATCAGATTCGTCCGAGAGCCTGCAACCGGCTTCAGGACGATGACTTAATCCGTCAGGTCCGGGCTGAGGTCCTTCGGCCGCACGAACCGCTCCAGGCGGCCGTCGCCGTCGATCGCGCCCCAGCTATCCGCATCGAATTCGATCACCGCCAGCGCCGCCGTGGGGAAGCCCTGCGCGAGGCGGCTTCGCGCCGCGCGCGGGCCGGCGCCGACCAGCCGGTCGGCCAGCGCCTCCATGCCGGGATTGTGGCCGACCAGGATCAGCGTCTCGGCGGAATCGGGGGCGGCGCGGACCGCCTCGAGCAGCGATGCCGGCGGCGCCTCGTAGATCGTCTCGACGATCTGCGCGGGAACCGCGCCGAGCGAGGCGGCCACCGCCTCCCAGGTTTCCCGCGTGCGCTTTGCGGGCGAGACCAGGGCGAGGTCGGGCTGCAGGCCCTCGCTCGCGAGGTAGGCGCCCATCCGCGGCGCGGCCTCGCGCCCCCGGGCGTCGAGGGGCCGGTCGATGTCGGGGACGCCCGCCGGCCGGTCCGACTTGGCGTGGCGCAGGAGCAGCAGGCGGCGCATCAGGCGAACCCGACGATCGGATGCGGGGTGTAGAGCGACTCCAGCGCCGCGATCTCGTCGTCCGTGAGCACGAGGTCGAGGGCCGCGACCGCATCGGTCAGGTGGCCGGGCTTCGCGGCGCCGATGATCGGCGCGGCGACCTCGGGCTTGGCCGCGACCCAGGCCAGGGCCACCTGCGCGCGCGGCACGCCGCGGGCCTCGGCGATCTCGGCGACCTTGGCGATGATCGCCCAGTCGGCGTCGGCCGCCGCGTCGTAGAGGCCCTTGCCGACGGCGTCGCTGTCCTGGCGCGCGCTGGTGGCGTCGGCGTCGCGGGTCAGCCGCCCGCGGGCGAGCGGGCTCCACGGCAGCACGGCGATCCCCTGGTCGCGGCAGAGCGGCAGCATCTCGCGCTCCTCCTCGCGATGCAGCAGGTTGACGTGGTTCTGCATGGTCGCGAACCGGGTCCAGCCGTGGAGATCGGCGGTGTAGAGCGCCTTCGAGAACTGCCACGCATACATCGACGAGGCGCCGAGATACCGCGCCTTGCCGGCCTTCACCACGTCGTGCAGCGCCTCCAGCGTCACCTCGATCGGGGTCTCGTAGTCCCAGCGGTGGATCTGGAACAGGTCGACGTGGTCCATGCCGAGCCGCTTCAGGCTGGCGTCGATCGCCGCGAAGATCGCCTTTCGCGACAGCCCGCCGGCATTGGGCCGGTCCGTCAGCGGGTAGAAGCACTTGGTCGCGACGACGAGGCTGTCGCGGTCGCCGTAATCGCGCAGCGCCCGGCCGACGATCTCCTCGCTGGTGCCGTCGGAATAGTAGTTGGCCGTGTCGAAGAAGTTGATGCCGAGGTCGAGCGCCTGGTGGATCAGCGGGCGGCTCTCGTCCTCCGGCAGCGTCCAGGGATGGGGGCCGCGCTCGGGGATGCCGTAGGTCATGCAGCCGAGGCAGAGGGCGGACACGTCGAGGCCGGTGCGGCCGAGTTTCTTCATCTTCATGCGGCGGCTCTTGGTTCTCTCGATCTGACGGCCGCGTTTTGGCCAAGGTAGCAGGCGGCGTTCCGCTGCCCCCAATTCATCGCCTCATCCTGAGGTGCCCGCGCGAGCGGGCCTCGAAGGAGCCCTCCCGAGGTCGCGCGGTCCCTGGAACCCTCCTTCGAGGCCTCCGCTTCGCTGCCGGCACCTCAGGATGAGGGGGTGGAGGGGAAGAGCGGAAGGCTCAGCCCCCCCGCCCCTCGCGCCGCATCATGAAGGCCAGCTTCTCGAACAGGCTCACGTCCTGCTCGTTCTTGAGCAGCGCGCCGTGCAGCGGCGGGATCAGCTTGCGGGCGTTGGTCTCGCGCAGGGTCTCGGGGTCGACGTCCTCCGAGACCAGGAGCTTGAGCCAGTCGAGCAGCTCGGAGGTCGAGGGCTTCTTCTTGAGGCCCGGCACCTCGCGGGTCTCGAGGAACACCCGCAACGCCTCCTCGACGAGGCGGTGCTTGATGCCGGGATAGTGCACCTCGACGATTCGCCCCAGCGTCTGCGCGTCCGGGAACTTGATGTAGTGGAAGAAGCACCGGCGCAGGAACGCGTCCGGCAGCTCCTTCTCGTTGTTCGAGGTGATGATCACCACCGGGCGGCGAGCCGCCTTCACCGTCTCGCCGGTCTCGTAGACGAAGAACTCCATGCGATCGAGCTCGGTCAGCAGGTCGTTCGGGAACTCGATATCGGCCTTGTCGATCTCGTCGATCAGCAGCACCGGGCGCGCGTCGGCCGTGAAGGCCTCCCACAGCTTGCCGCGGCGGATGTAGTGGGAAATCTCCGAGACGCGGGGATCGCCGAGCTGCGAGTCGCGCAGCCGCGAGACGGCGTCGTACTCGTACAGGCCCTGCTGCGCCTTGGTGGTCGACTTGACGTTCCAGGTGAGCAGGTCGGCGCCGAGCCCCTTGGCGATCTCCTCGGCCAGCACCGTCTTGCCGGTGCCGGGCTCGCCCTTCACCAGCAGCGGCCGCTCCAGCACGATGGCGGCGTTGACGGCCGCTGTGAGGTCGGGCGTCGCGACGTAGGACTCGGTTCCGGTGAAGCGCATCGGGCTGTTTCGTCCTGGCGGGCCGGCACGCCCGACCCGTCCGACATAGGGCGCAAAGCCGGTCGCGGGCAACGCCCCAGGGACGCGGCCCGCTCATCCCGAGGCCCGTGGGTCGGGACCCATGAGGTCCGGCGGGCCGCCGCCCCGCCGTCGCGGGGAGCCGGACCGCGACGCGATCGACCGCGTCGCGGTCCGGTCTTCGCCCGGCCTAGCGGTCGGCCTTGGCGCCTGCGGTGGTCAGCTCGATGTAGCGCAGGGTCGTCGGGCGCACGAGCTCGCGCACCTTGGCGGCCATGCCCTCCTCCTCCTTCAGCGATTGCTGGAAGGCCGCGGCATGGCCCTGCTGGCCCGCCGCCTCGCCGATCGCCAGCAGCGAGGTGTAGGCGGCGACCTCGAAGTTCTCGAAGGCGTGGTTGGCGTAGGCGTTCTTCAGGATCTCGTCCTGGGCCGGGGCATGCCCCAGCGCCATCATGTTGCCGACGAAGCCGAGAAAGCCCTCCTTGAGCGCCGAGGGGCTCTCGGAGAGGCCGTGCAGCGCCTCCTCCAGGCGGGTGCGCTGGCCATGGGTCTCGTCGATGTGGCGGCGGAGCGCCGCCTCCATCTCGGGATAGTTCTGCAGCCGTTCGACCTGACGCTCCATGATCTGGAGCGCCTGCATCTCCAGGGCATGCGTGTTCTTCAGCGCCGTGACGTAGATGTCGCGCGTGTCGTGGGCCATGTTCGGATCTCCTGATCGGCGGCCGGAGCCCGGCCGCGCCTATGGGAGAGACCCGGCGCCCGCCGGCCAAGTTTCCCGGGAGTCGCGCACGCGCTCAATGTGACGCAGCGCGGCGGATCTCCCGCGTGCGTCTCGCGCGTGGACGGCGCACCCAAGCCTCCCCCGCACCCAAGCCGGGCTCGCCCGCCTCGGGCACACGGGGTGCGGATCTCGGGCGGGCCCGAGATCCGTCGGGGGAGGGAAAAGCCGGTGCTCCTCAGGCGAGCAGGGTGTCGGACGGCTCGCTGTCGGAGGGGCGGTCGTCCTCGGAGCTTTCCGGGGCGGTCTCGATCACCGGCTCGACCGCGGCGGCGACCGGCTCCGAGCGGATCGTCACGGTGTCGCCCTCGATGGAGAAGCGGACGTTCATGGCGGCGGCGCGGGCGACGAGGCCGGCATAGTAGGGCAGGATGCCGTGGGCATCGACGACGCCGTTCTCGGGCGTGCCGGCGATCAGCGCCTCGACATGGGGCGGGATGCGGGCATGCGAGCCCTTGGCGACCAGCACCAGGGTCGGCGCCTCGCCGTCGCCGGTCACCGTCACGTCGAGCAGGCCGCCGCGCGGGATCGCGCCGGTGGCGATCATCACGAGGTTGAGGAGCAGCTTGACCTTGTTCTTCGGGTAGAGCGCCACCGGCGCGCTCCAGCTGAGCTGGGTCTTCTCGTCGGAGAACATGCCGCGGGAGACCTTCTCCGCGTCGGCGAGGTCGATCGAGGCGCCGGCCGAGCCCGCCGCGCCGAAGGCGATCCGGGCGAATTGCAGGCGGGCGGAGGCGTGGCGCGCGCTCTTGCGGATCAGGTCGAGGGCGAACTCGCGCATCGACTCGTCCTGGTCGTCCTCCAGCACCTCGAGCCCGTTCACGATCGCGCCCACGGGGCTGATCACGTCGTGGCAGACGCGGGAGCACAGCAGCGCGGAGAGGTCGAGGGCGTCGAGGGTCACGGCATTCATGGCACGCTCCGGGCGTTTTCTTCGGACTTGGTCTTCGGACTTGGTCGTCCGGCTTGGCGACGCGGAACTCGGCCGCGGGCTTGGCGACGCGGAACTCGGCCGCGGGGCGGCCCTGCCCGAACGGATAGACGCCACATCCGCCTTTGCAAAGGGTTACGGGGGAGGCGCGACGCGGCAAGCCGATCGCCGGCCGGCCCTCGGACCGGAGCGGCAGGCGCCCGGCTCGGTCCGCCGCCCCGCGCGCCCCCTCAGGTCCGGCAGAACAGCACCCGCCCGTCCGCCCGCATCTGAAGCAGGGCGTCGAACTCGCGCACGTTGCGGGTCAGCACGGCGAACCCGTGCTTCATCGCCTGCACGAACAGCACGCAGTCGTGGAGGGCCTTCATCCGCTCGTCGCGGCCGTAGCCCTGAACCCGCGCGAGCATGCCCGCATACACGGCGGCCTGGGCGAGGATGTCGGCATCCGGCACGAACAGGCGATGCGCCGGCATGGCATCGATCGCCGCTTCGATCGCCGCGACGGCGCCCTCGGTCCGGGCGACGCCCGGATCCAGCACGCCGACCGTATGCATCAGCTCCTGGACGGCGACGGTGCTGTGGTTCACCAGCCGGATCGCGAGCAGATCCGCGACGATCGCGGGCGCCCTGCCCTGCATCTGGTCGATGTAGACGCAGGTATCGAGGAGAAGGCCGTTCCCGGCCGATGCCTCCGTCCCGAGAAACGGAAGACGGTCGTCGGGTCGGCGTCCCAGGGTCCTGACCGGAGCCTGCCTCCGAACCCGCTCGGCGGACCGGAAGTCGAACGCCACGCGCTAGAATCCGAGGTCCAGCCCGGGATCGACCGTGCCTCTCAACGCTCGAAACACGTCGGCGAAATCGTCTTCGATCGCCAGGTTGGCCAGGGCGAACTCCACCAGCTCGGTGTCCGACCGGATGCCGGTGCGGGCTTTCGCGCGCTCGATCAGTTCCGGCGACACGCGCCCGGAAATCCGCCCGCCTTTCTTCGCGATCAGGCCGCTCTCCTGCGCCCGCGCCAGCACGGCCTGAACCTTCGCCTTGGACGAGGCCGCCGCCACGATCGCCATAGGATCGGGCGACACGCGGTGCAATCGGGCGCCCGATCCGCTCGGTCCTCCGCGTGGAGGCTCGTCGCGAAGGCGGTCTGCGCCCGTCCCATGCGCCCGGCTCGGCGAGCACGCCCGCAGACCCGGCAAACCTCTGGAGGCGTGCGACGCGCACGATCGGCACCGGGATGCCGGCGCGCCTATTCCAGCCGCACCACGACGCTGTCGCTCGCGCCGGTCGCGTCGAGGACCGAGATGCGGGCGAAGCCGGCGCCGTCCGGGACCCATTCGGACTGGCGGCGGGGGGAATCGGCCACCGGGCGGCCGCCGACCATCCAGGTCAGCGGCGGCACGCCGCCCAGCGCCTTCAGGGCGAGGCGCGCCTGCTGCGCCGCCTCGCCCGGGTGATCCTGAAGCCCGAGATCGATCCGGGCGCCGTCGGGCGGGTAGGCGATCTTCAGGGGCGCGGTGTCGGCGGCGGCCAGCGTCTTGGGGGCGTCGCGGCGGATGTGGCGGAGTGGCGGCGGCAGGCCGGCCGACGTGGTGACCAGCGCGTCGCGCGGCTGCGCCACCGGCTCCGGCTCGCCGCCGAACCGCGCGAACGCGTCGAACAGGATCGGCGCGGCGACCGCGCGCCCGACGAGGCCCGGCACCGCGGCGCCGTCCGGCCGCCCGACCCAGACCGCGATCGTCACCCGCCGGTCGAACCCGGCGGCCCACGCGTCGCGATAGCCGAACGAGGTGCCGGTCTTGTAGGCGATGCGGCCGGGCAGCGCGTTCTCGGGGGGCGGTGCGCCGCGCAGGATGTCGGCGACGTACCAGGCCGCCACCGGCTCGGCGACGCGGCGCGCGGAGTCGGGCGGCGCCGGCCGGTCGGCGCGGCGGATCAGGTCGGGCATCGCGCCGCCGCGGGCGAGGCCGGCATAGAGCCGGGCGAGGTCGGTCAGCGTGATCCCGAGGCCGCCCAGCGCCACGGGTAGGCCCGGCGCGGCGTCGCGCGGCAGCAGGATCGCGGCGCCGGCGGCCCTGAGGCGGGCGATGAAGCGGGCCGGGCCGACCGCCTCCATCAACGCGACGGCGGGCACGTTGAGCGAGAGCTGCAGGGCGCGGCGGGCGGTGACGGTGCCTTGATACGTGAGGTCGAAGTTCTCGGGCGCGTAGGCGGCCGCGTACCGGGCCGGGCGGTCGTCGAGCAGCGTCTCGGGATGGGCAAGCCCGCTCTCGAAGGCCTGCGCGTAGATGAAGGGCTTGAGCGCCGAGCCCGGCGAGCGCACCGCCAGCGTCATGTCGATGGCGCCGCGGCGCGCGGCGTCGCGGTAGCCGGCGCTGCCGACCTGGGCGAGCACCGCGCCGGTGCGGTTGTCGATCGCCAGGATCGCCGCCGACAGGCCGGGCCCCGCGGCCTGCGCGCGCTCCGTCGCCAGCTGCTCGAGGCTCGCCTGGAGCCGGCCGTCGAGGGTCAGGCGCAGCACGCTCGCCGACGGGTCGACGGCGACGGCCGCCTCCGCCGCGTGCGCCGCCGCCATCGGGAACGGCCGTCGCAGGTCCGGCACCGGCTCGGCCTTGGCGGCGGCGGCCTCGCTGCGCGTGATCGCGCCGCGGGCGGCGACGATGTCGAGCACCCGGTCCCGCGCCCGGCGGGCGTTGGCGGGAAAGCGGTCCGGCCGGCGGGTCTCGGGCGCCTGCGGCAGGGCGACGAGGAGGGCGGCTTCGGCGAACGAGAGCCGGGCCGGCTCGCGGCCGAAATAGGCGAGCGCCGCCGCCCGCACGCCCTCGACCGGGCCGCCATAGGGCGCGAGCGCGAGGTAGAGGTCGAGCACGCCGGCCTTGCCGAAGCGCCGCTCGAGCGCGACCGCGCGGACCATCTGCCGCAGCTTTGCGGCGAGCGAGCGTTCGGCGCGCGGCTCGACCAGGCGGGCGACCTGCATCGACAGGGTCGAGCCGCCGGAGACGATCCGTCCGTGCGCCAGCCATTGCCACGCGGCGCGCAGCGTCGCCGCCGGGTCGATGCCGGGATGGTCGGCGAAGCGCCGGTCCTCGTAGGCCGTGAGCATCGCGAGATAGCGCGGGTCGACGGACGCCGCCGTCACCGGCAGCCGCCAGCGCCCGTCCGGCGTCGCGAACGGGCGCAGCAGGGTCCCGCGGGCGTCGACCACGATGGTGGAGCGCAGGTCCGCCTGCGCCAGGTCGAGGGGCGGCAGCGCGGCGGCGAAGCGCCAGAGGGCGAGGGGGGGGATGGCGACGAGGATCGCGACGAGGGCGACAAACACGCGCCACCTCCCTCCCCCCTCTGCGGGGGAGGTTGGCCCCTTCGTGAGCAGGGGTCGGGAGAGGGGAGCGCTGTCTCCGGACGACGCGGTCCCCTCTCCCCCCCTGCTCCGCAGGGTCCCCTCCCCCGCAGAGGGGGGAGGGACGCGCGGGCGGCCGCCCATCCCTACTTCGCCGCCCCGATCTCGACCGAGCCGAACGCGGTGCGGCCGAAGCGTTCGGGGCGGTACATGTCCTCGATGGTCGCGCCGGGATGGACGTAGGTGCCGGGCGAGACCGCGCGCACGGTGTAGGCGGCGATGAAGAAGGCCGACTGCTCGGGCGAGCGGTCGTAGGCGGCCACGAAGCGGTCGTCGCGGAACTCGGTGTGGACCGGCTGCACGTCGGACTTCGCGAAGGCGAGGCCGGTGAGCGCGTCGGCGTCGAGGAGCTTCGGGTTGTCGATCTCGAGGCCCGCGGGCAGGTGGTCGACCAGCAGCAGGCGGCCGGCGCTGGCCTTGGCCTCCGTCACCTTCAGCACCACCACGAGGCGGTCGTTCTGGCGGATGCCGCGGGCGGGGTCGACGACGCTGCCGTCGAGGCGGTGATAGCTCCGCTCGATGGCGTAGCCGCGCGCGTCGGCCGGCTCGGGCGACACGGGATTGCCCGAGACGCCGACCACCACCTGCACCGGCGCCCGGCCGGTGTTGGCGATCGCCACCGGCCGCTCCAGCGCCGCCGCCCGGTAGCTCCGCGCCAGCGGGCCGGCCTGGGGCGCGCCGTCGACGGTGAAGGACAGCGCGTCGGCTTCCTGCGTCAGGCCCTGGGCCGCCAGCACCATCCAGGTGTTCTCCTGCGTGCTGGTGACCCGCCCGGAGGCGCGCTCCTCGACAAGCACCGCGGAGACCGGGGTCAGCGCGGCCTGCGAGAAACCGGTCTCGGCGGCGAGCGCCAGCAGGCCGGCGCCGTCGCGCAGGCGCGAGCCGTAATCGGCGCGGTAGCTCTGCCTGTCGCGCTCGGACCGGAGCGCCGTCAACGCGGACTCCATCGCCTTGGCGGCGCGGCCGCGGTCGCCGAGGAGCGCCAGGGCCGCCGCGATCTGCGCCCGCCCGAGGGGGGTGGCGAAGTCGGCGAGCTTGGTGTCGGCGAGGTAGCGGAGGTCCCCCATCACCGGGCGGCCGTTCCGGGCCAGCACGTAGGCCGCGTAGGCGAGGTCGGTGCCGCCGTCGCGCACCTCCGTGGTGTTGGCGACCGCGTTGCGCAGGCGGTCGAGGGCTTGGCCGAACGCCACCTGCGGCACGGCGAAGCCGCGCTCGCGGGCCCGCGTCAGGAAGTCGGTGACGTAGGCCGACAGCCAGAGGTCGTTCGACCCCTGCGCCGACCACAGCCCGAAATCGCCGCTCGCATCCTGGCGCGACAGCACCCGCTCGATCGCCTCGCGGATGCGGGCGTCGACGGTGTCGTCGAGGGCCAGCCTGTCCTTGGCCGCGAGCGCGTTGACGTAGAGCAGCGGCATCGCCCGACTCACCACCTGCTCGGAGCAGCCGTAGGGGTAGCGGTCCAGCGCCAGCAGCAGCGCCGGCACGTCGATGCCCGGCAGCGCGCCGGCCGCCACCGAGACGGTGCCGGTGCCGGGCAGGATGTCGGCGAGCAGGTCCCCGGAGAGCTGTAGGCTCGCGCCGGGCGCCAGCGTGCGCACCTCGCGCCGCACCAGCGCGCCGGTGCCGGGCGAGACGGGAAGCGTGAAGCGCTGGCCGACGCCCGCGGCGAGGCCCGGGCCGGAGAGCGTCAGGTCGAGGCTCGCGGTGCCGGGCCCGGCCGCGGTGATCTGCACCACGAGCTGCCCCTTGGCGCCCGCCTCCAGCCGCATCGTCGTGCGCACCGCCTGCGCCCCGACCAGCACCGGCCCCGACAGGTCGAGGTCGAGGGTGTAGTCGCCGCCCTGCCCCTCGACGTTGTCGAGCGCCAGGAAGACGCGGGAGCGGTCGCCGGCATTGAGGAAGCGCGGCAGCGTGCCGGTGACGACCACGGGATCGCGCACGATCACGTCGGCCGAGGCCTGGCCGACGCGGCTGCCGCTCCAGGCGGTGACCATCACCCGCGCGGTGCCGTTGAAGGCCGGCACCGGGAAGGTGACGCTGGCGCTGCCGTCGGGGGCCACCGTCACCACGCCGGAATAGAGCGCGAGCGGCGCCTGGGTCGGCGGCGCGTCGGCCAGCTCCCCGCCGGCGCCGTCGCCGCCGGAGCGGATCGCGCCCAGCGTGCCCTGCATCCCGTCGATCAGGTACCCGTAGAGGTCGCGGATCTCGGGTCCGAGCGCCTTCTGGCCGAGGAAGTAGGCGACCGGGTTCGGCGCCTCGTAGCGGGTGAGGTTGAGGATGCCGACGTCGACCATCGCCACGGTGACGCGGGCCGCCTCGCCGGCCTTGAGCCCCGCGAGCCGGATCGGCAGGGTCAGGTCCTGGCGCGGGCGCGTCTTCTCCGGGGCCTCGACCGAGACCGTCAGCGCCCGCTCGGCCCGGTCGACCGAGAACCACGCCAGCCCCAGCGCCCGGCCCGGCAGGCGCTTGGCGGCCTGGTCAAGCGGCCGGTAGGCGGTGGCGACGAGATAGGCGCCGGCGCCCCACTCGGCCTTGACCGGGATCGACACCGTGACGCCGCCCTCCGGCACGTCCACGTCGAGCACCGCCTGCAGCCGGTCGCCGACCACCGTGACGGTGGCGCGGCCCTTGAAGCGCGGGTTCAGCCGCGCCTGGAGGGTGTCGCCGGCCGTGTAGGCCGCCTTGTCGAGGGTGAGGTCGAGGAGGTCGGGCACCTCGGCCGTCTCCGAGCCGCTCCAGCCGACGCTGAAGCTGACGGAGGCCGCAGCCCCCGGCCGGCCCGGCGCGCTGACCTCGAGGCGGTACTTCCCGAAGCCGAGCGCCCGGGCCACCTTGGCCGGCGCGTCGGCCTTCAGGTCGAGGGTGCCGTCGGCGACCCGGCGCACGGACTTCACCGGCTCGAACGACCAGCGGCCGTCGGCGCGATACCATTGGTAGGTCTGCTCCAGCCGCGACAGCGTCCAGGTCGCGCCGGCCTGCGCCAGGCGCGTGCCGTCGGGCGCGGCCATCACCACGTCGAAGCCGGCGGTGCCGCCGACGGGCAGGTCGTCGCCAAAGCCCTTGCGGATCGCCAGAACCGGGCCCTCGGGCAGGATCGGCAGGGTGAGGCTGCGCGACAGCGCCCGCCCGCCGGGCTCGCCGACCGCGAGCGTGATCTTGGCCTCGACCGGGCGCGGCGCGGCCAGCGCCTGCACCGGCACCGCGACCACGGCCTCGCCCTTGGCGTCGGTGGCGGCGCGCGCCTCGATCTCCTGGGTCGAGGCCTCGATCGCCTCGTCGTCGAGCCCGACCGAGAAGCCGTCCAGGCCCTTGATGCCGCTCGCGGCCGCCGCCTGCACGGTGACGCTGCCCGAGACGTCGAGGCCCGAGCCCGGCGCGCCGTAGAGGTAGCGCGCCGCCACAGCGACCCGGGCGGCCTCGCCCCGGCGCAGGCTCGGCTGCTCGGGCTTCAGCGTCACCTCGAGCCGCTCGGGGACGTAGTCCTCGAGCAGGAACGAGGCCTCGCCGACGGCGGGCGCCTTCGGATCGGTGAAGGCCTGGATCAGCCAGGTGCCGTGCATCGCGCCCGAGAGCAGCGGCAGCGGCAGGGCGCGCCCGCCGAGGCCCTGGTCGGCCACCGAGACGCGGCGGTACTCGACGCCGTCGGGGCGCTTGACCACCAGGGTCAGCGGCAGGCTCGGCACCGCCTTGCCCTGCCCGTCGCGGAGGAGCGCGGTGATCTGCACGGTCTCGCCGGAGCGGTAGACCCCGCGCTCGGGGAAGACGTAGGCCTCGATCGAGCCGGCGTCGGCCCGGCCCTTCACGCCGCGGTCGGTGAGGTCGAAGGCGGCGAGGTCGAGGTCGAGGAAGCCGTAATCGTCGCCGACCTGCGCCACCACCAGGCTCGGGGCGACGCCGCCCTCGCCGCGGGCGAGCCCCGGATCGAAGGCGGCGTGGCCGCTCGCGTCGGTCCGGCGCGCGGCCAGCACCTCGTTGTTGCGGGCGATCAGGCGGATCTCGGCGTTCGCGACCACCGTCGCGCTGGCGAGCGAGCGCGCGAAGACGTGGACGCCGTCGCGGCCCTTGAAGGCGGTGAGCCCGAGATCGGAGACCACGAACCACTGCGTCGCCTTGGCCTCGTAGCCGCCATCCTCGCCCTCCGCGGTCGCGGCGGTGCCCGAGGCCTGCGCCAGCATCACGTAGAGGCCGGGCTCGAGCCGGCCCACGGCCTGGAGCACCGGGAAGGCGGTGACCGATTCCTGGTTGACCTCGGCCTTGGCCGTGTCGAGCGTGCCCTTCCAGACCTGGACGCCCTTCTGCGCGGCGATGGTCCGGGCGGTGGCGCCGTTGAGCTGGCCCAGGAACTCCTCCGACCGCAGCGACGGCAGCAGGCCGCGGTCGCCGATGCGCAGCACCTCGACGTCGACCTTCGGCGCGTTGACCGAGACCAGCGGCACCCCCGCCTGCCCGGTGCGGGGCAGGACGTAGTTGCGGCCGGTGAAGCGCACCTGGGGGGCGCGGTCGCGGACGTAGACCTCGTAGTCGGCCGACTTCAGCAGGCTCTCGCCCACCGCGGAGGGCAGGCCCTGGCGCACGACGAAGGCGTAGGAGCCGCCGTGCTTCAGCCCGTCGACGCAGACCTGGGAGCCTTCGGCCGTGACCGCGGCGTTGGTCGCGCCCGACACCGCGACGAAGGGGGCGAAGTCGGCCTTGGCCGCCAGCGGCTCGGAGAAGGTGAAGCACACCCGCGGGGCGGCGGCGTCGGCGTCGACCTTGTAGTCGAGGATGCGGAAACCGTGCTCGGCGCGCATCGTCTCGTAGGCCTCGCGCACGGACGCCACGTCGTTCAGGGCCAGGCTCGCCCCGTAGGCTTCGAGCGCCGGGCGCCACTCCGCCCGGCCGCCCTGGATCTCGGCGAGCAGCGCCAGGGCCTCGGCCGCCTCGGGCGCGGTCCGCGCGCGCTGGTAGGCCTGGTAGGCGGCGGCCGGGGCCCGGCCGCGCAGGCGCGCGCGGCCCTCGTAATCCTTGTTCTCGTCGTCGCCGGCGACCGCGTCGGCCGCCCGCGCGTAGCCGAGCCAGGCCTGGACGTCGGACGGGTCGGCCGCCACCGCGGCGGCGAAGGGCGGCAGCGCCTCGGCGGCCTTCTCGTCGGCGAGCAGCGCCTCGGCGGCGCGGCGGGATTGACCGGGCCCCTTGAGCGCGCCGGCGGCCTCGCCCTTCAGCGACGTTTCGAGCCGCACGGCCGCGCTCGCCAGCCCCTCGCGCACGAAGGTCCTTGCGATCGCCGGTGCGGGCCGGGCCGCGGGCGCCGGCCTGGGGACGGCACGGGCGGCGGGCGCCGGCGCCTGCGCGAAGGACGGCGTCGTCGACGGCGCCGCGATCAGGAGCCCGGCCAGCAGGCCGATCCGACGCCCGAACCCCGATCCCAGCATGATCGTCCTCGCCCTGTCGCGCCGGTCGGCCCCTCGGGGCCGACCGGCGATTCGCGTGGCGCAAATGCCGGGCGGACCGTAGCACCCGCCCCGCCGGCCGCAATCAGCGCGGGGCCGCCGTCGGCCCCGTCCCGCCAAAAATCGGGTCCGCGGCGGCGGCGTCGACGATGACCGCCGCATCCTCCGGCAGCAGGAAGCCCTGGGCCTCGGCCTCCCGGGCGGCCTCGCGCACCCGGTTCACGTAGTCGGCCTGGCTCCGGTAGCGCTCGGCCAGCGACGGCGGGCCGCCCTCGGTCGCCCGTCGCGGGAAGGGCCGGTAGGCGCCGACGAGCGAGCAGGTGAAGGTGGACAGCGGCGCGTTCTGCAGGCCGTGGACGCCGAGCGGCGCCGCGATGTCGGGCAGGCGCACGCCGCCGACGGGATTGCCGTCGGCGTCGCGCCGCGGCACCTGGACGACCGCCTCCTGCAGGGTCCTGGGCGCCTGCAGCACGCTCGCGTCGCCGGTGGCCGGCACCAGCGGCATCAGCCGGGTCCCGGGCGGGGCGAGGTTTTGCGCGACCCAGCCGTCGAGGCGCTGGAGCGTGGCCCGGGCCACGGGAGCCCAGTCGAGGCGGCCCGGCGGCAGGCTGCAGGCCTCGGCCCGGACCACGGTGACGTGCGAGGCGCCGGCGACGTCGTACATCCGGACGTTGGCCGGCAGCGCGAGGTCTTCGGTGCCGGTGGCGCCGGTGCGGCCGAGCGAGGCGCGCAGCGACGCGTAATCCGTGGTCGAATTCAGGAGCATCGCCTTCGGCGCCACCTCGCCCCGCGCCTCGGCCGCGGCGACGATCGCGCCGATGGTCAGCGGCCCGTCGTGGACGCCGGGAAACTCCGGATCGGCAAAATTCGGCGCGCCGTCGGCGCTCGATCCCGGCCCGGTGCCCGATCGCAGGATCGGCAGCAGCCCCGCGCCCGAGACGAAGACGTGCATCCCGTCGAAGACGCGCCGGCCGTCGGCGCGGTTGAAGCCGTGCAGCAGGAAGGTCTTCAGGAAGCGCCCGTCCTGCGACTTGCCGGTGGCGAGCGTCCGGCTCACGCTGCCGGCGAGCGGGTTCGGCGTGCCCGCGGCATCGGCCGCCGCGTGGGCGAGGAAGTCGGCCGTATCGCGCACGATGGCGAAGCCGACCCCCTCGACGAAGCGCCGCTGTCCCTCGCCGTCGGTGAAGGACGGCAGGTCGGCGCCCTGGCCGAGCTCCCAGTACACCTCGGCGACCCGGTAGCCGCGATCCTCCAGGAAGCCGGTGCCGGCATCGAGGTTGCCCGACGCCATCGGCAGCGCCCGCGGGCTGTTGTAGAGCGCGTGGGCGTAGGCCTTGCCGCGATTGGGCACGTCGACCAGCAGCGCGCCGTTGCCGGCGGCCGCATCGACCGGCAGGAACAGGATCACCCGCGCCGCGTACTCGACCCTGCCGGCGGCGTTGCGCGTCGCCCTGTCGAGATCGGGAATGCCGGCCTCGCCGGGCGCCAGATCGCCGACGACGCGCCCCTCCCAGCGCGCATAGGCCCCCGCCGCGAACGTGCCGTAGGGCTGCTTGGACGCGATCTCCAGGCGGACGACCCTGGCCTCGGCCGCGCCCGCGCCGAGGGCGAGGAGGAGGGCTGCGGCGTGGAGGATGTGTGGCATGGGAACCCCTCGTTTCGGCAGAGCCTGACGCCGTCGCGGCGTGCCGGCCGGGGGGACGATCCGGGGGCGGATGGAACCGCGCTCGGCGCTCGATCCCGACATGGAACGCCCGATGCGCGCGGCCGTCACTTCCGCAGCGGCACGCCCTTCGTGGTGAAACGCGGCGCGCCCGGATGGCGCCCGGGTCGCGGCTGGCCGCCCGCCTTGCCCAGGCCCGTTCCCGGCGGCTGCGAGAGCGGGACGAGCTGGTCCGGCCGCGGCCCGATGAGATCCGCGCGGCCCATCGCCCGCAGCGCCTCGCGCAGCAGGGGCCAGTTCTCGGGGTCGTGGTAGCGCAGGAACGCCTTGTGCAGCCGGCGCTGGCGCATCCCCTTGATCGCGTCGACCGGCTCGCTGCCGCCGCGCCGCACGCCCTGCAACGGATTGATCTCGGTGTGGTACATCGTCGTGGCGGTCGCCATCGGCGAGGGCAGGAACGTCTGCACCTGATCGGCGCGGTAGTCGTTCTTCTTGAGCCAGACGGCGAGGTTCATCATGTCCTGGTCGGTCGTGCCCGGATGGGCCGCGATGAAGTACGGGATCAGGTAGTATTTCTTGCCGGCCTTCTCGGCGGCCGCGTCGAACATCTCCTTGAAGCGGTCGTAGGTGCCGATCCCCGGCTTCATCATCAGGTCGAGGGGGCCGCGCTCGGTGTGCTCGGGAGCGATCTTCAGCCGGCCGCCGACGTGATGGGTCACGAGCTCCTCGACGTATTCGGGGCTGCGGACCGCGAGGTCGTAGCGCACGCCGGAGGCCACCATCACCTTTTTGACGCCCTTGACCTCGCGGACCTTGCGATAGAGCCGGATCAGGTCGTCGTGCGAGGTGTTCAGGTTCGGGCAGATGTCCGGGAAGACGCAGGACGGCAGCCGGCACGCCGCCTCGATCTTCGGGTCCTTGCAGGCCATCCGGTACATGTTCGCCGTCGGCCCGCCGACATCCGAGATCACGCCGGTGAAGCCCGGGGTCTTGTCGCGGATCCGCTCGATCTCGCGCAGGATCGAGCCTTCCGACCGGTTCTGGATGACGCGGCCCTCGTGCTCGGTGATCGAGCAGAAGGTGCAGCCGCCGAAGCAGCCGCGCATGATCGTCACGGAGAACTTGATCATGTCCCAGGCGGGGATCTTCGCGTCGCCGTAGGCGGGATGGGGGGCGCGGGCGTAGGGCAGGTCGTAGACCGCATCCATCTCCTCGCTGGAGAGCGGGATCGGCGGCGGGTTCAGCCACAGGTCGCGGTCGCCGTGGCGCTGGACGAGGGGGCGGGCGTTGCCGGGGTTGGCCTCCCGGTGCAGCACCCGCGAGGCGCGGGCATAGGCCTCCTTGTCGTCCTTGACCTCGTCGTAGGCGGGGAGCCGGATCACGGTCTCGCCGGGGCGGCGGCTGGCGGCCTCGTCGGCCGAATCGAGATCGTCGGCGGGCAGCTCGGCGTAGTGCGCGGGCACGCGGCGGAACAGGGCGACGCCCCGGACGGAGTCGAGCTCGTGCGGCGCCGCGCCGGCCGCGAGGCGGTTCGCCACCTCGACCACGGCGCGCTCGGCATTGCCGTAGAGCAGCAGGTCGGCCTTCGCATCCGCAAGGATCGAGCGGCGCACCTTGTCGGACCAGTAATCGTAATGGGCGATGCGGCGGAGCGAGGCCTCGATGCCGCCGAGGATGATCGGCACGTCCTTGTACGCCTCGCGGCAGCGCTGCGTGTAGACGATGGTCGAGCGGTCCGGGCGCCGGCCGCCCTCCCCGCCCGCGGTGTAGGCGTCGTCGTGGCGCAGGCGACGGTCCGCCGTGTAGCGGTTCACCATCGAGTCGAGATTGCCGCCGGTGACGCCGAAGAACAGCGCCGGCCGGCCCAGGGCCTTGAACGGCTCCGCCGATTGCCAGTCGGGCTGCGCGATGATGCCGACCCGGAATCCCTGCGCCTCGAGCAGCCGGCCGATGATGGCCATGCCGAAGCTGGGATGGTCGACATAGGCGTCGCCCGTCACCAGGACGATGTCGCAGGATTCCCACCCGAGCGCGTCCATCTCGGCGCGGCTCATGGGCAGGAACGGCGCCGCCGCCTTGGAAGACGGCCGCTTGCAGGCGAGGGGAGCCGGGGATCGACTCGCGGAAGCTTGGAGGAGGTCCATGGGGCCCGTGCATAGACCGCCGGGGCCGCGACCTCAACGAACGGCGCGGCGGGTCATCACGGACCAGCCCGGCCCCTACCCCTCCTCGCCCGGCATCGCCGTCGGCCAGTCGACGATCCGGTCCGGGAGCTCGTCGTCGGAGAACTCCTCCTCGTTGCCGGCCATCCGGCCGCGGATCGAGATGCCGGCGTCGTGGACGCTGTTGCGCGAGCCCGAGATCAGCGGGTGCCAGTCGAACAGCGGCTCGCCGTCGCGGACCAGGCGGTAGGCGCAGGTGGGCGGCAGCCACGGGATCGTGCGCACCGCCTCCGGCGTGAGGCGGACGCAGTCCGGCACGCGGACCTGGCGCTTGGCGTAGTCGCGGCAGCGGCAATGGTGGCCGTCGAGCAGCGTGCAGCCGACGTCGGTGTGGTGGACCTCGCCGGTGTCGTCGTCCTCGAGCTTGAGCAGGCAGCAGCGGCCGCAGCCGTCGCACAGGCTCTCCCACTCGGCCGGCGTCATCGCATCGAGGGATTTCTCCCGCCAGAACGGCAGGGCGGCACCCGCGGGGGCGGGCTTGGGGTTCCCCATCGGGAACACCTCTCGTGTCTCAAGGGCTGAAGCGCTCTCCTGTGCCGCATGGGCGCCGGCCGCGCAACCTCGCCCCGGGGCCGCCCCAATCCCGCATCAAGGTTGACGCGACCTTTCTCGGGCGCCCGCCGGACCCATCGCCGCGAGGGCCGCGTTCCATCTCGCGAAAGGCCCCGCGGCTTGGTAGAGAGGGGCACGGCCCCGTCGTCCGCGGGTCCGTTGAGGCGTCTCTAGGAGCCGGAACCCCGTCGTGCGCCTGCCGAACGTCTCTCGTCTCCTCACCCGCATCGGGCACGCGTCGCTGGCCTTCGACGCGTGGGTCAATGCGGGCCTCTACGACAGCGGCGTCTCCGGCGGCGCGGCCTACGGCCGCTTCCAGGAGCGGATGAAGGTCTTCGCCTTCCGCGGCTGGAAGCGAGTCGCGCTCGACCTGACGAGCGAAGCCACGACGCTCGGCACCGGGGCGGCGATCCTGATGCTGGCGATGGCGCAGCCCGCCTTCAACCTCACCAGCGACAACTGGCTGAAGCAGCAGGACCTCGCGGTCACCTTCCTCGACCGCTACGGCACCGAGGTCGGGCGGCGCGGGATCAAGCACGACGACTCGCTCAAGCTCGACGAATTCCCCGACATCATGATCAAGGCCCTGGTCTCGACCGAGGACCGGCGCTTCTACGAGCACTGGGGCATCGACCCGATCGGCACGATGCGGGCGCTGGTCAACAACTCGCGCGGCGGCGGCAACACCCAGGGCGGCTCGTCGATCACGCAGCAGCTCGCCAAGAACCTGTTCCTCACCAACGAGCGCTCGCTGGAGCGCAAGATCAACGAGGCCTTCCTGGCCCTGTGGCTCGAGAGCCACCTGACCAAGAACGAGATCCTGAAGCTCTACCTCGACCGCGCCTACATGGGCGGCGGCACCTTCGGCGCGGTGGCGGCGGCGGACTACTATTTCGGCAAGCCGCTGAAGGACATCAGCCTGGCCGAGGCCGCGATGCTGGCCGGCCTGTTCAAGGCGCCGAGCAAGTACGCGCCGAGCGTCAACCTTCCGGCGGCCCGCGCGCGCGCCGTCGACGTGCTGCACAACATGGTCGAGGCCGGCTTCGTCACCGAGGGGCAGATCCAGACGGCGCTGCGCAACCCGGCGACGCCGGTGACGCGCACCCGCGACATCACCGCCGACTACTACCTCGACTGGGCCTTCGGCGAGATCAAGGCCATGGCCGACGCGGGCAAGTTCAAGAGCGACCGGGTGCTGACGGTGAAGACGCCGCTCGACCTCGGCATCCAGAAGCGCGCCGACCAGGTGGTGGCCGACATCCTGCGCAAGTCCGGCGAGGCCTACGACGTCGACGAGGCGGCGATGGTGATCCTCGATCCCGATGGCGCCCTGCGCGCGATGGTCGGCGGCGCCGATTACGGCGAGAGCCAGTTCAACCGCGCCACCGACGCGCTGCGCCAGCCCGGCTCGTCGTTCAAGCCCTACGTCTACGCGGCGGCGCTGAGCTCGGGCCTGTTCCGGCCGGACACGGTGGTGGTCGACAGCCCCGTCTGCCTCGGCAACTGGTGCCCGCAGAATTACGGCCGCTCCTATTCCGGGCGCCAGCCGATGTGGCTCGCGGTGGCCAAATCGATCAACACGATCCCGATCAAGGTCTCGATCGCCATCGGCAAGGGCCTCGGGATCAAGGGCGACTTCCCGGCGGCGAAGGCGGGCCGCGCCAAGATCATCGACACGGCCCACCGCATGGGCATCACCACGCCGCTGGTCGATTCCGTCTCGCTGCCGATCGGCTCGGCCGAGGTCACGGTGATCGACCAGGCCGCGGCCTACGCGGTGTTCGCCAACGGCGGGCGCAAGGCGAAGCCCTACGCGGCCTCCGAGGTGAAGAACTCCAGCGGCGAGGTGATCTACCGGCACGACGACGAGAAGCCCGAGCAGGTGCTCTCGACCCAGGTCGTGGCCGACATGAACTACATGCTGAACAAGGTGGTCGAGGAGGGCACCGGCCGCCGCGCGCAGCTCGAGGGCATGAAGGTCGCGGGCAAGTCCGGCACCACGAACGCCTACCGCGACGCGTGGTTCGTCGGCTACACCGGCAACTACGTCGCCGCGGTCTGGTTCGGCAACGACGACCACACCTCGACCAACAAGATGACCGGCGGCTCGCTCCCCGCCTCCGCCTGGCACGACGTGCTCGAGGTCGCCCACCAGGGCATCGAGCTCAAGCCCCTGCCGGGGCTTAAGGCCCCGAACGCCGCCGCCGCCCAGGCCGCCGCCGCCGCCCCGACCGATCCGGCCGCGACCAGCTACGGCAAGCTCTCGCGCCGGAGCTTCGAGGTGATCGGCGGCCTCAACGGCCTGTTCCGCACCGTCGAGCGGGCCCGGCCCGATGCGGGCGAGGCCAAGCCCGCCGCCGGCGAGCCGCGCCCGGGCGCGAGCCTGGCGCCGGCCGCCACGACCCGCGACGTCGCCGAAGGCACCCGCTCCGTCGGCGGCCGCTTCGAGACCCGGTGACGGCCATGGCGTCGGGCATCGATCCGGCCGCGACGGCGGTCGCGCCGCAGGCCGCGGACGCGCGGCGCGAGCCGAGCCCGCGGCAAGGCACCGACAGGGGCACGGACAGGGGCACCGGCACGGCCGCCGGCCGCCTGCGGAAGCTCGCCTCCGGCGCCTCGCCGGCCGCGCTCGCCCTGTACGCGCTCGCGCTCGGCGCCGGCCTCGGGCTCGCCAGCGCCGACTGGGCGACGCGGGGCGGCTACCCGTTCGGCGGCGTCACGGTGGGGGCCTGGACCGCGTGGCCGCGGGCCGGCTCGACCGCAGCCGACCCCTATACCCGCGCCGTCAACGCCCGCCGGGGCGAGGTGCCGCTCGCCGTCGGCGAGGGTCTGCTGCTCACCGCCGCGGTCGACGATGCCGGGCGGGCGCTCGACGCGACCTGCACCTACCGCATCGCCGGCGTCACCCCGCCGGCCCGCGCCTGGACGCTGACGGTGGCCGGCCGCGGCGCGCCCGAGCCCGGCCGCCAGCCGGTGCGCGAGGGCTTCACCGCCACCGAGATCCTGCGCGAGGCCGACGGGCGCTTCGCGATCCTCCTCGGCCCCGAGGTCGAGCCCGGCAACTGGCTGCCGAGCCCGCGCGCCAGCGGGCCGATCCGGCTGGCGCTGCGCCTCTACGACACCCCCGTGGCCGCCAGCGCCGGGACGCTCGACCGCGACGCCGTCCCGGCCATCACCCGGACGGGATGCGCCTCGTGAACCTGCGCGTCATCTACGCCACCGCCTGCGGGCTGGCGCTCGCCGGCATCGTCCACGTGGCGACGGTGCTCGCGATTCCCGCCCTGTCGGAGACCGACGCCCTCACCCGCGCCCGCTCCAGCGAGAGCCTGGAGCACCCGCAGCGGGTCTACACGCTGGCGACCCACGGCGAGGCGGCGCCGGCCGAGGCGTGGCTGCCGATCCCCGACCCGTCGGTCGCGGTCGGCGTCTGCGCCTACGACCTGGACGACGGCCCGATGCGGGTCTCGGCCCGCACCGGCGCGATGATGCTGTCGCTGGCGGTGCACGGGCGGAAGGGCGCCTTCTACGCGGTGACCGACCAGGCGGCGGTGCGCGGCGCCCTCGACCTCGTGGTGCTGACCCGGGCGCAGTACGACGCGGCGCTCGCCAGCGACGACGAGAACGAGCCGAGCCGCGACGTGCGCATCGTCGCCCCAAGCGACCAGGGATTCGTCGTGGTCCGCGTCATCGCCGCCCTGCCGAGCCAGCGGCAGGCCGCCAACGACGCGGTGCAGGCGGTCTCCTGCACCACCGACAGCCCGGACGAGCCGGATCCCGACCCGGCGCCGGCCAGCCCGCCGCCGGCGAGCCCGCCGCCCGCAAGTCCCTCGCCGACAAGCCCGCCGCCGGCCGGCCGCGCCAAGCCGAACGGCTGACGTGGAGCCGAACGGCCGACGTCACGCCGTCGGCGCCGGCGCCGGCCGCTTTCGCGCGAAGTAGGCCCGGCGCTCGGCCTCCGACCGGTTCACGGCGGCGCGGACCTGCAGCAGGTCCTTGCGCGTGACGAGCCCGACCAGCGCGCCGGTCTCCGCATCGGTCACCGGCAGGCGGCCCTGGCCGGTCGTCAGCATCAGGTCGACGGCGTGCGCCGCGACGTCGCCCGGATGGACGACGGCCAGCGACCCATCCGAGACCCGCTCGCTCAGCCGCTCGCCCGCGCGGTTCCCCTCCGCCCGCCACAGCAGCGCGTCGCCGCGGGTGACGAGGCCGACGGGGCGGTGCGCGCCGTCCACCACCGGGTAGGCGTCGTGGCGCCCCGCCTCCACCGCCGCGACCGCCTCGGCGAGCGTCAGGCCGGCGTCGAGCGTCTCGACCGCGGGCACCATCACCGCGGCGACGCGGGTGAGCTCGTAGGGGTCGATGCCGTATTCGCGGGTGATGTGCTGGCCGCGCCGCGCGATCTTCTCCGTCAGGATCGAGCGCTTGAGCAGCAGCACCGTCACCCCGTAGGCGGCCGCCGACGCCGCCAGCAGCGCCGGCAGCGCGTGGACGTCGCCGGTCAGCTCGACGGCGAACAGCGTGCCGGTGAGCGGCGCCCGCATCGTGCCGCCGAGCATCGCCGCCATGCCAAGCAGGGCCCAGAACCCGGGCTCGCCCGGCAGCACCGACCCGACGAGCCAGCCCATCGTCCCGCCGAGGATCAGCAGCGGCGCGAGCACGCCGCCCGAGGTGCCGGA
Organism: Methylobacterium sp. E-016; assembly: GCF_022829745.1. NCBI lineage: Bacteria > Pseudomonadati > Pseudomonadota > Alphaproteobacteria > Hyphomicrobiales > Methylobacteriaceae > Methylobacterium > Methylobacterium sp. E-016. The sequence goes on along the minus strand of NZ_JAKSYF010000103.1, from coordinate 24,939 downwards.
CGAGAGCGCGACGAGCCAGATCGCCGCCTTGACCAGCAGGATCAGCAGGACGGCCCGGACCAGCATGTGCCCGCCGAGCAGGTCGGCGATGACGTCGTAGCCGACGCCGAGGGCGCGCGGCTCGACCAGCCCGCCGAGGCCGACGGCGAGGCCGCCGAGCGCCGGCCACCACATCCAGTGGATCGGCAGGCGCTCGAACGCGTCCTCGATCGCGTAGAGCAGCGTCGTCAGCACGCCCGAGAGCAGCCCCGCGACGACGCCGACGGCGACGCAGGCAGCGAGCCCCCACCACGGCAGCACCGGGTCGGCGGCGAAGGGGAAGAGCGGGCCGGACCCGAACAGCGCCGGCCGCAGCATCGTGGCGGTGACGGCGGCGGCCACCACCGGGATGAAGCTGCGCGGGCGCCACTCGAACAGCAGCAGCTCCACCGCGAGCAGCACCGCGGCGACCGGCGTGCCGAAGATCGCGGTCATGCCGGCGGCGGCGCCGGCGACGAGGAGCGTCTTCCGCTCGGCGGCGCTCAAGTGGAAGAACTGCGCGAACAGCGAGCCGATGGCGCCGCCGGTCATGATGATCGGCCCCTCGGCGCCGAACGGGCCGCCGGTGCCGATCGAGATCGCGGACGAGACCGGCTTCAGCACGGCGACCTTCGGCGACATGCGGCTGCCGCCGATCAGGATCGCCTCGATCGCCTCGGGAATGCCGTGGCCGCGGATCTTCTCGGAGCCGAACCGCGCCATCAGGCCGATGACCAATCCGCCGAGCGGCGGCACGCAGACCATCCAGAGCGACGGCGTCGCCCACGCCAGCGAGGTCGCCGTCGCGTCGACCCGGCCGAACCAGACGAGGTTCGTCACGAAGGCGATCAGCGCGAGCAGGGCCCAGGCCGCGACCGTGCTGCCGAGGCCGATGATCACGGCCATGGCGCAGAGGCGGACGAGGCGTCGGTCGGTCCGGAAATCGCCGAGAGCCCGACGCCCGGCGGGCGCGGCTGGCTGGGTGGCCTGCATGCGGTCGAACCTCCTGTAGGATGCGGTGACGCCCGATATATATCGTAATACGATATATTAAACCCCTGACCGGAGATGCCCGATGGATTCGGATGCGGGGCCCGTCCTCTCGCGGGAGGCCTATGCCGCGATCGCGCGCTTCCGGCTGGAGCTGCGGCGCTTCCTCGCCTTCAGCGAGGCGGCGGCCGGCAAGGTCGGCCTGCCGGCGCAGCAGCATCAGGCGCTGCTGGCGATCGCCGGGCATGACGGGCCGCCCACCGTCGGGTTCGTGGCCGAGCAGCTGCTGATCGCGCCGCAGACCGCGGCGGAGCTGGTCGCGCGCATGGTCGACAAGGGCTTCCTGACCAAGGCCGCTGAGGCCCGGGACCGGCGCCGCATGGCGCTGTCGCTGACGCCGAAGGCGATGGCGGTGCTGCAGCAGCTGACGACGGCCCACCTCGCCGAGCTGCAGACGCTGGAGCCGGCGCTGGCCACCGCCCTGGCCACGGCCCTCGACCGCGTGCACGGCCGGCCCGACGCCGGGTGCCCTTGAGGAGCGCCGGGCTTGCGGAACCGGGGCGCTCCGGTCTGAATGCCGGGCGGAGCGGCCGCGGGCCGGCGGCGCGGGAGGACGACCTCGATGATCGAGCTGATCCCGCGGGCGCACCTGTTCGGCAACCCGCTGCGGACCGCCTACCGGATCAGCCGCGACGGGACGCGGCTGGCCTGGCTCGCGCCGGTCGAGGGCGTGCTGAACCTCTGGGTCGGGCCGGCCGGCGACCCGGCTTCCGGCGCGCCGGTGACCGCGGACCGCCACCGCGGCATCCGCGACTACGAATGGGCCTATGACGGGCGCCACCTGCTCTACCTGCAGGACACGGACGGCGACGAGAACCACCACCTCCACGCGGTCGACCCGCTGACCGGAACCAGCCGCGACCTGACGCCGATCGCCGGCGTGGCCGCCTACCTGGCCAAGCGGAGCAAGGCCGTGCACGGCAGCGTCCTCGTCGGGATCAACGCCCGCGACCCGCGCTTCCACGACCTCTACGCGATCGACGTCGCGAGCGGCGCGCGCAGGCTGGTCCAGGAGAACCCGGGCTTCGCCGGCTTCCTGGTGGGCGAGGATTTCTCCGCGCGCCTGGCGATCCGGACCGAGCCCGACGGGGCGAGCACCCTGATGCGACCCGACGGCGACGCTTGGACCCCGTGGCTGACCTTCCCGGCCGAGGACAGCCGCGTCTCGGGGGCGACCCATCTCGACGCCGCCGCTAGCGCCGTGTTCTGCCGCGACAGCCGCGGGCGGGACACCGCGGCCCTCACCCGCGTCGACCTCGCGACCGGCGCCGCCACGGTCCTCGCCCACCACCCCGAGGCCGACATCGGCGCGGTGCTCACCGACGTCGACAGCCACGAGCCGCTGGCCTACGCGGTCGACCGCGCGCGCCGGCGCTGGCACGTCCTCGATCCCCGGGTCGCGGCGGATTTCGCCTTCCTCGAGGCGCGGGCGATCGGCGACTGGCACGTCACGAGCCGCAGCGAGGACGACCGGATCTGGCTCATCGCCGCCGAATCCGACCTCCGCCCCTGGGCGACCTACCTGTACGACCGCGCGGCAGGCCGGCTCGACGCGCTCGGCAGCGCCAAGCCGGAGCTCGACGCGGCACCGCTCCGGCCGATGGCGCCGCTGACGATCCGCGCGCGCGACGGGCTCGACCTCGTCTGCTACCTGACCCGGCCCGCCGGCGCCGAGGCGCCGGGCGCGATGGTGCTCGTCGTCCACGGAGGCCCGTGGGCTCGCAACCGGTTCGGCTGCAACATCTACCACCAGTGGCTGGCCAACCGAGGCTACGCCGTGCTCGACGTGAACTTCCGCGGCTCGACCGGCTTCGGGAAGGCCTTCGTCAACGCCGGCGACCGCGAATGGGGCCGGCGCATGGACGACGACCTCCTCGACGCCGTCGCCTGGGCGGTCGAGGCCGGCGTCGCCGACCCGAGCCGCGTCGCGATCCTGGGCGCGAGCTACGGCGGATACGCGGTGCTGGCCGCGCTCGCCCGCAACCCCGGGACCTATGCCTGCGGGATCGACGTGGTCGGCCCGGCCAACCTCGAGACGCTGGTGCGGACGATCCCGCCCTACTGGGAATCCTTCCGGGCGCAGTTGTACCGGGCGGTGGGCGACCCCGACACCGCCGACGGCCTTGCGCTGATCCGCGCGCGCTCGCCGGTCCACGTCGCCGACCGGATCAAGGTGCCGCTGCTGATCGCGCAGGGCGCGAACGATCCGCGGGTGCGGCAGGCGGAATCCGACCAGATGGTCGCGGCGCTCGTCGCCAAGCGCATCCCGGTCACCTACCTGCTGTTCCCCGACGAGGGCCACGGCTTCGCCCGGCCGGAGAACAGCCTCTCCTTCCACGCCCGGGCCGAAGCCTTCCTCGGCCGCCACCTCGGCGGCCGCGTCGAGCCGATCCACCGGCACAAGGCCGAGGGACGCGCGATGCGGATCCTGCGCGACGATCCGCCGGCCTGAGAACGGTCGCCTGCGCCGCGACGCGATCCCCTCACGAAAGCGTGTGGCGATCCGCGGCCGAATTGTATGGATTTTGTATTCAAACCGGCAACCTTCCGACCGGTACGTTCGTACCGATGGCATGGTCAACGACAACGTGCATTCCCTGCAAGCGATCGCCGACGCCCTCGGGCTGCCCGTGGAAGCCTTCGCGGCCGGAGCGCAAGGGGACCGAGCGCAAGGGGCCGGAGAGCGAGAGGCCGGGGCACAGTCGGCCGGCGAGCTCGGCGAGCTGGCGTCCCTGCTGCAGCTCTGGCTCTCGGTCCGCGATCCCCAGGCCCGGCGCCGCGTCCTCAACGCGATGCGCGGCGAAGCGGAACGCCCGGGCAGCGGCGGCTGAGCCGGCGCGGGCGGCCGCCGCGCGGACCTTCAGGCGGGCGGGAGGGCGTCGAGCGCGCGGGACAGGTCGGCCAGGAGGTCGTCCTCCGCCTCGAGCCCGATCGACAGCCGCAGCAGCCCGCCGGTGATGCCGGCGATCGCGCGCGCGTCGGGATCCATCGCCGCATGGGTCATGGTCTCGGCGTGCGAGATCAGGCTCTCGACCCCGCCGAGGGACTCGGCCAGCGTGAACACCCGCAGCACCGCCACGAACCGCCGCACCGCCTCGCGCCCGCCCGCGAGCTCGAAGCTCAGCATGGCGCCGAAGCCGCTCTGCTGCGCCTTGGCGAGGGCGTGGCCCGGATGGGTCTCAAGGCCGGGATAGTACACCGCGGCGACGGCCGGGTGGCCGGCCAGGAACGCGGCGAGACGCCTGGCGGTCTTCTGCTGCTGCTCGATCCGCACGAACAGGGTGCGCACGCCCCGCAGCGTGAGGTAGGCGTCGAACGGCGAGCCGGTGACGCCGATGGTGTTGGCCCAGGCGGCGAGCTCGTCGCCGACCTTGGCGTCGGCCGCGACCACCGCGCCCCCGACCACGTCGGAATGCCCGTTGAGGAACTTGGTCGTCGCGTGCACGACGAGGTCGGCCCCGAGCGCCAGGGGCCGCTGCAGGGCCGGCGACAGGAAGGTGTTGTCGACCACCGAGAGCGCGCCGGCCTCGCGGGCGAGCCCGGTGACGCGGCGGACGTCGACGACGCGCATCAGCGGGTTGCTCGGCGTCTCGATCAGCACGACCTTGGGCCTTCTCGCGAAGGCCGCGGCCAAAGCCGCCGGGTCGTTCTGGTCGACGAAGGCGACCGTGTAGTGCCCGCGCGCGCTGCGCAGGCTGAGCAGGCGGTGCGTGCCGCCGTAGCAATCGTGCGGGGCGATCAGGAGGTCGCCCGGCCGCAGGCTCGACAGCGCCAGGTCGAGGGCCGCCATGCCGCTCGACACCACGACCGCGCGGGCGCCGCCCTCGAGCTTGGCGATGGTGTCGGCGAGCTGGTCGCGCGTCGGGTTGCCCAGCCGCGAGTAGTCGTACGGCCCCGGCTTCTCGAAGGCCGGGAACTTGTAGGTCGTCGAGAGATGGATCGGGGCGATGACGGCGCCGTACGCGGTGTCCTCGGCCACGCCGTTGGTGGCCGCGATCGTGCGCGCTGCTTTCGGTTCGGTCATCGCTTCCCCTCCTCCCGGGAATCGGTCCGCGGTGCGATCCGACGGCCCCGCCGAGGCGTTCTTTATAGAGGACGAAACGATCTTACAACGGAACGTGGCGTCGCGCGCCGCCTTTCAGTCCTTCACGACCAGCGGGCGCACCGGCGGCAACGCCGCGGCCCCCTCCTCACCGGGCACGAGGCCGCAGCGGAAGGCGGCCTCGCGCGGGAGCAGCGGGTCGAGCAGCGCGCGGCGGGCGGCGAGCACGCCGATGCTGCGTTCCGCCCCCACGGCCTCCGGGCCGGGCAGCGCGACGACGAGGTGCTCGACCGCGTAGCGGTAGCGCGCGGTGCGCTCGGCCAGTTCGAGCCGGACCCAGGCGATCAGGCATCGGTTCTCGGCCACCCGCATGGCGGCGTTGCGCACGTCGAAATCGTCCAGCGCCCGGGCGAAGGGAAGGCTGCGCAGCCGCAGGGCGTCGGCGTCGATCACCCGCGCGGCGATCGCGACGAAGGGCGGGATCAGCCGGGCGTCGGCGGTCGCGTCCTCGGACAGCCGGCGGTAGCGCGAGACCGGCGAGCGGGCGGGCTCGGCGACGAGGGCGTCGTGATAGGCGGCGACGTCCCCCGGGCGCCACGAGGGCGGCAGCACGCGGGCGCGGGTGAGGTTGGCGAGCACGTCGACGAACGCGGCCTCGGGGGCCGCCGGCATCAGGAAGCGCCAGGCGCGCGCGCGCAGCGTCTGCTCCTCGTCGGTCAGCGGGAAGGCGGAGGCCGGCTCCTCGCGCTCGCGGGCGGCCAGCGTCCCGGTGGTCTCGACCAGGCTGTTCCAGGCGCCGGCCTTCGGGCGGCCGAAATCGCCCTCCTGGGCGCAGGCGGCCAGCAGCGCGGTGAGGAGCGCGGCGGTGAGCGCGCAGGTCGCGACCGGGCTCGCGCGGCGCCGGGCGCCGGCGATCGGAATCGGCACGCGCCGGGCCTGACTCGGCCGGGGCTGACTCGGCCGGCCCTGACTTGGCATGGTCCGCCTCGTTCGGGTGTCGATGGGGTGGGACGCGGGGATCGTCGGGCCGGCGGGTCGCCCGCCGGGGGCCGGATCAGGAGGCGAGGCGCTCGTAGCGCACGCCGAGGAACAGCAGGATCTCGCCGCGGCGCTCGCCGGCCTCGGGACGCCGGGGGGGCCGGGGCGCGACGGGGAACGGCACCACGCGGCCGGCCGGCACGCGCGGCGCGACGTCGTCGACGGCCGGCGGGTCGGAACGGAGGGCGGCGGGTCGGGAGACGGTCATGGGGGGCACCTGTCGGCTGATCCGGGCATCGCGCCCGGGCCCCGGGGCGGGGCGTCGGCAAGGGCGACGGCGTGTCGATGGCCGGCAGATCAGCACGCCATGGTTAATGCATCGTTTCCCCGAGACGCGCTCGCAAGAACGGCGTGCGGAGCCTCGTCGCGCGGCGCGTGCCGGCCCCGGCACGCCGTTGGCCTGCCCCTTGCAGGATCGGATCCGCCCATGGCGGGCGTTTCCTCCCAACGACTGGGCCCTGCTCGCGACCCGGGCGGGGCCCTTCTTCTGCGCCGGGCCGATCCGTGCCGGCGGACGCCGTCGCCCGGGGGATCGCGGCCGATGCTGCGTTGCGGTGGCGGAGCGGCCGAAGCGGAACCGTCGCACGGTCAGGGCGCTTGCCTAGCGACCGTCGGGCCCGATATGCCGTGCCATTCGCGGATGCGCCCCTCGCGGACCCGCCGCCCGGGATTCCATGACCGACAAGCAAGGACCACGCTGGATGCGACTGGACACGTTTCGACACGCCCGTGGCGCAAAGCTGCCCCGGATGCTCCGCCCCGTGGCGCTGGCGGCCCTCCCGCTCGCCCTGCTGGCGCTCGCCGGCAGCCCGGCGCAGGCCCAGCGCGAGGACCAGGGGCTGCAGCTCGGCTGCGCCAACGACTATTTCCGCCTCTGCGCGGGCGTCGACCCGAACAGCCCGGCGGCCGAGGCCTGCATGACGCGCAACCGCAAGCGCCTCTCGCCCGAGTGCCGCAACGCCATCGGCGACTACGACAAGCGCACCGGCGGCAAGTCGATGCCGGAGGATTGAGCGGTCCGGGCGCGTCCGCGACGCGCCCGAAGCGACGATGGGGACGACGAGCGGCCGGCTCGGTCCGGGGGGATGCGGCGATTCCCCAGGGAGCCGGCCGCGTCATGAGTGGAGCCCGACGACATGGCTTTGACCGTTGCGGTCCAGATGGACCCGATCCAGGCGATCCGCATCGCCGGCGACACCACCTTCGCCCTGCTGCTCGAGGCGCAGGCGCGCGGCCACCGGCTGATCTACTACACCCCCGACCGGCTCTCGATGCAGGGCCGCCGCGTCACCGCGCGGGTGCAGGCGCTGACCGTGCAGGACGTGGAGGGCGCGCACGCGACGCTCGGCGAGATCGAGCGGATCGACCTGTCGGAGGCCGACGTGGTGCTGATGCGCCAGGACCCGCCCTTCGACATGGCCTACATCACCGCGACCCACATGCTGGAGAAGATCCACCCGCAGACGCTGGTGGTGAACAACCCGGCCGAAGTCCGCAACGCGCCGGAAAAGCTCTTCGTCCTCGACTTCCCCGACCTGATGCCGCCGACGCTGATCTCCCGCGACAAGGCGGAGATCGAGGATTTTCGCCGCGAGCACGGCACCGTGGCGATGAAGCCGCTGCACGGCCACGGCGGCGCGGCGGTGTTCCGCGTCTCCGAGACCGACCCGAACTTCGGCTCGATGTTCGACCTGTTCTCGGTCACCTTCCGCGAGGCGTGGGTGGTGCAGCGCTTCCTCGAGAAGATCACCGAGGGCGACAAGCGCATCATCCTGGTCGACGGCGAGCCGATGGGCGCGATCAACCGCGTGCCGGCCCTGAACGACATCCGCTCCAACATGGTCCGCGGCGGCGCCGCCCGGCCCTCCGACCTGACCGAGCGGGAGCGCGAGATCTGCGCCACGATCGGCCCGGAGCTGCGCCGCCGCGGCCTGATCCTCGTCGGCATCGACGTGATCGACGGGCACCTCACCGAGATCAACGTCACCTCCCCGACCGGCATCCGCGCGATCAAGCGCCTGGGCGGCCCGGACCTCGCCGTGAGCGTGTGGGACGCGATCGAGGCGCGCGTGGCGGGCTGAGGCGAAGCGGCTCGGCGGGGCGCGTCCGTCGCGGAGCCTCGCCGTATTCCGGCGCGAAGGACTGTCGCGGAAGCGGATGCTGCCGCCCGCGACTGCGCCATTGACTGACGGTGTCAATGACCTATATCGCACCATGCCAAGGCCGCCGCACACCGTGTCCGAGACGGCGTCGTACCTCGCACGCTGCGACAGGCTCGGGCTCACGCCGGACGAACGCGCGCGCATCGTCGATCAGGTCGCAGCCGATCCAAGCGGCGGCGATGTGGTTCGCGGCTCGGGCGGCGTGCGGAAGGTCCGCTTCGGCGGCTCGGGCGGGTACCGCGTGATGGTGGCCTATCTCGGCGACAGGGTGCCGGCCTATCTTCTGTCGATCCTGTCGAAAGGACAGCAGGCCAATTTCACCAAGGCGCAGATCGAGGTCATGCACGGCCTGACCAAGAGCCTGAAGCGCCAGTGGAGCCTGAAGCTCAAGGAAGGGCGTGCCGATGATTGACGTGACGAACGACGTGTTCGGCGATATCGTCGCCGGGCTCGAGCAGGCGGCGGCGCATGGGGGGGGCGAGGCCGTATCCGGCATGGTCGTCCACGTTCCCGATGCGATCGACGTCGCCGAGATCCGGCGGCGTACGGGCAAGGCCCAGCCGGCCTTCGCCGCGAGCATCGGCGTCCCCGTCGGTACGTTGCGTCAGTGGGAGACCCGGCGCCGGCAGCCGCGGGGCGCTGCGCTCGTCCTTCTGGCGATGATCGCGACGAACCCGCGCTTGGTGGAGGAGACGCTGGGCCGCCAGGCGTGAGGCACCGCCCCGGGACGTCCAGGTCCCCGCGCGACGTCCGTGGTCCGGCGTGCATCCGGTCGATCGGCGATGGCCGGATCGTTTGGCGCTCCTCGACGCCGGGCGTCTGCGGACGAAGCCTCAGGTCTCACGTCTCCGATTTCGGCGTCGCGTTCAACTCGGCCCAATCGAACTCCTCCTCCAGCACGAAGTAGGCGTCGTCGCCGATCGCGCCCTCGCGGCGCAGGCGCATGACCGTGTCGCGGGCGGCGCCGATGGCGCGGCGGCGCAGGCCGTCGGTGGGCAGCGATTCCGGGGCGCGGCCCTCGTCGTGGTCCTCGGCCGCCGCGAGCGCGCCGCGAAGCTCCTCGCGCAGGGCCTCGGTGCCGGCGTCGTCCTCGGCCCCCTCGAGGCTGTCGAGCGCCGCGCGGTAGGCTTCGGCCCGGGCGCGGCCCACCTCGCGGCCGACCGGGTCGTCGTCCTCGAGGCCGAGCCGGGCGAGCAGCGGGTTCAGGGTCAGGCCCTGGACCACGAGGGTGCCGAGCACCGTGCCGAAGGCGGCGAACACGATGAGGTCGCGCTGGGGGAAGCCCTGCGGCAGGGCGAGCGCCGTGGCGATGGTGAGGATGCCGCGCATCCCCGCCCACGACACCGCGATCGCGCCGCGGAAGGCGTGGCGGCCGGGCTCGGCGAAGGCGAGGCCGGGCAGGGCGGAGGCCGGCAGCACCCAGGCGATCCGCACCAGCACCACCGTGGCGAAGACCGCGCCGGCGAGCGCGAGCGCGCCGAGCTGGTCGGCGCCGGCGAGGCGCTGCAGGATCGGGCCGATCTGGATGCCGATCAGCACGAAGGCCAGCACGTTGAGCACGAACACCGCGGTGTTCCAGACCGCGTAGGAGATGATGCGGGTGCGCGGCGCGGTGATGCCGGGGGTGCCGCGCGCCACGGTGATCGCGAAGGCGACCAGCGTCAGCACCCCGGACATCTCCAGGCGCTCGGCCGCGATCCAGATGCCGAAGGCGGCCACGAACTGCAGCACGATGGTGCTGGCCGCATCCTGCACCCGCCGCATCCCGGCGACGAAGGCGAACCCCGCGAGCGGCCCGACGACCAGGCTCGCGACCACGCCGACGAGGAAGGTCGGGCCGACCTCGGAGGCGTGGAAGGCGCCGCTCGCGGCGGCCGCGACGCCGAGCCGGTAGATCAGCAGCGAGCCGGCATCGTTGAGCAGGCTCTCGCCGCGCAGGATGGTGGTGAGGCGGTGCGGCAGCGAGACGTGGCGCAGCACCGAGAGCGCGGCCACCGCGTCGGGCGGCGCGACGATCGCGCCGAGCACGATGCAGGCGGCGAGCGGCATGCCCGGCACCAGCAGCTTGGCGACGACGGCGACGGCGATCGTCGTCACCGCCACCGCGCCGAAGGCGAGGCCGGCGATCGGGCGCCAGTTCACCCGCAGGTCGCGCAGCGAGGTGGCGTAGCCGGCATCCATCAGCACGGGGGCGAGGAACAGCGCCAGCGCCAGCTCGGGGTCGAGCTCGAGGTTCGGCACGCCCGGCACGAAGGCCAGCCCGACGCCGCCGAGCGCCAGGAAGGCCGGATACGGCGCCCCGATCCGCCGCGCGAAAGCGGCCAGAAGCACCGCGCCGAACAGGACGCCGACGACCCAATCGAAGATGATCATGGATCGGAGATAGGGCGCTGCGGGCGGCGCGGCGCCGAAACGGCGAGCCGTCCGGCAACGCGCCGCGACCCGCACGCCCCGGCGGAGCAAGCTCGGGATTTGCCGAACCCAGGGCTTGTCGAACCCAGGATTTGCCCAGCTCAGGATTTGCCGAGCCGGTCGCGGATCCAGGCCTGTGCCGCGTCGAGGTCGACGAAGACGGGGGCCCGCGGGTCGTCGAGCGGCCCGAAGCCGGCCTCCAGGAACCAGCGGCCCGCCCCGTCCTCGTGCTGGTTGGACAGGCGCACCAGCACGGCGACGAGGAAGCCGTCGGAGAAGACGAGCCGGCTCTCGTGGTCGTCGCTTCCCGTGGCGACCTGCACGGGCTGCAGGAACAGGCTCATGCGGCGGCCCGCTCGCCGAGATGGAGGTAGTTGGGCTTGAATTCGGCCAGCGCCCTCAGCCGGGGCAGGTCGAGGATCCGCACCCGCTTGCCCCGGAACTCGATGAGCCCGGACCGGCGCAGCTCCTGCAGCGTGCGGTTGAGGTGCACGTTCGACAGGCCGGTGGTGTCGGCGAGATCCAGCTGCGTGAGCGGCAGGTCGTAGCTGTCGTCCTCGGCCAGCCCCACCACCTGCAGCCGGATGCGAAGCTCGCAGAACAGGTGCGCGAGCCGCTCCAGGGCCGAGCGGCAGCCGACGTTCACCAGCCATTCGCGCAGCGTCGCCTCGTCCACCAGCGTGGTCATCCGGAGCGCGCGGGCGATCCGGGGATGGCTCTCCATCACCTCGACCACCGTCCTCGGCGGGATCAGGACCACGCGGCAGGCCGACAGCGTGGTGATCGAGTGGTCCATCGCGTCCAGCAACGCCACGTCGAGGTCGCAGAGGTCGCCCGGGACCAGGTAGGCGGTGATCTGGCGGGTGCCGGTGGCGCGCACCTTGTGGCGGCAGGCGATGCCCTCCAGGATCAGGAACACGCCCTGCGGCGCGTCGCCCTCGCGGGCGAGGTCGGTCTGCGACGGGACGATCCGCGACGGGGCGCTGATCCGCTCCAGCAGCGCCTCGTCGGCCTCCGACAGGGCCGCGAAGCCCTCGAGCTTGCGCACGAGCGGGTTGCGGCCCCTCGCCGCCCGAAGCCGCCGGACCGGTGCGGTCGGCGCATCGCCGGCGGGCGCGCGGCCGACGGGCTCGACGTGGGTCGGGGGCGCATGGACCGCCCCCTCATGCGCCGGCGCCGATCCGGCGGCGGCCAAAGCCGGCTCGTCGAGGGCGGGCTGGTCGATGGCCGGCTCGTCGAAGGTCAGCGCATCGAGCAGGGCCACCACGTCCCAGGGCAGCGCCGGCTTGCGCAGCCAGGGCTCGTCCCGGACGTCGCGGGCGGCGGGGTCGTCGCGCTCGAGGCCGGAATGGACGAGGAAGGGCAGCCGGCACTGGCGCAGCCGCGCGATCAGGGCGTCGGAGGGTCCTTCCTTGAGCACCAGGTCGACGACCGCCACGCTCGGCGCCTCCCGCTCCAGTGACAGCAGCGCCTCGGCCGCCGTCGCGAACGGCCCGATCACCCGGTAGCCCGCCCCCTCCAGGGCGTCGCTCAGATCCATGGCGACGATCGCGTCGGCTTCGGCGACCAGCACCGCCGGTTGCTGGGCCACGTCTTTCATTCGGATCTCCGGACGCGAAGGCGGCCGCCCCTTCGGGCAGCGCAGAGAGCAAGGTTTCGAATTCTAGACATACGCGAATGCCGCCCGGAAGAGGCACGGGAGCTTCAGTACGATAGCCAACACTTGGGTCTGTCTGCAATCATACAAACATCGAGGCGCGAAACTTTTCGATTGACCTCGCCGCGGGCGAGCGCTCATCTGGCCCATCGCCTGCCGGGGAGACGAGGCGCGGGCGCCTGGGAGACAGCGCGTGCTCTTGCCCGATCGGGACCGAGCGATGCCGGCACCGCAGCGATCCAGCGTCCGCAACCGCTTGTTGAGGGCGCTCTCGCCCGCCGACTTCGCGTTGCTCCAGCCGGCCCTGCAGCCGGTCGCGACCGAGCTGCGACAGACCCTGATCACGCCCGACGAGCCGATCCGGACGCTGTACTTCCCCGAGGACAGCCTTGCCTCGATCGTCAGCGGGGCCGCCGGCAGGGTCGAGATCGGCGTGATCGGGCGGGAGGGCCTGGTCGGGGCCGCGCCGGTGCTGCTCGCCGTCGACCGGTCGCCGTTCCACCACTTCGTCCAGAGCCCGGGCGGGATGCTGTCCATCGCCACCGCGGACCTGCTGGCCGCGGTCGACGAGAGCCCGACCCTGCGCGGGCTGCTGCTGCGCTTCGTCCAGATCCTGATGCTGCAGACGGCGCAGACCGCCTTCGTCAACGCGGCCTACAACATCGACGTGCGCCTCGCCCGCTGGCTGCTGATGTGCCACGACCGGCTGGAGGGCGACGACCTCGTGCTCACCCACGAGTTCCTGTCCCTGATGCTGGGCGCGCAGCGCAGCAGCACGACCCTGGCGGTCCAGGCCCTGGAGGGGCACGGCCTGATCCGCGCGCGGCGCGGCCGCATCACGATCCTGAGCCGCGAAGGGCTGGAGGCGGTCGTGGACGACGGCTACGGCCTGCCCGAGCGCGAGTACGCCCGGTTGATCGGGAGCCTGTGATGCCGCGGTACTTCTTCCATGTCCGGCACCGCGAAGGCCCGGCGGGGCTGGCGATCGACGAGGAGGGCGACGAGCTCGCCGACGTGGAGGCCGCCCGCGCGCGGGCGCTCGCCGTCGCCCGCCGGATGATCGCGCAGGACCGCCTGACGCTGATCCGCGACTGGATGGTGTGCAGCTTCGAGATCGCCGACGAGGCCGGCGAGCGCGTGCTCACGGTGCCGTTCGGCGACACCGTCCCGGACGAGGACGGCCCGGGCTGACCCGCAGGCCTCGCGGCCGCGGGCCGGCGCGCCGCCCGGGCTCAATACTGCACGGTCGCCCGCACCCCGAGCACGGTGGCGTTCTTCAGCCGGCGCCCGTCCGCGTCGGCGACGCCGCCGCTCGGGCGGATGATGTACTGCACGTCCGGCTGCACGGTGAAGCCCGGCACCACCAGCGCCTGGTAGGTCGCCTCCAGCGCGGTCTCGGCCCGCCGCCGCGGGATCGCGGTGCCGGTGAACAGGATGGTGTCGGTGTCGGCCCGGCGGGCGTCGTCGGCGTAGCGGGCATAGGCGATGCCGGCGCCGATCGTGTCGTCGTCGCGCCCCGGGATCAGGCCCTTGTAGGCCAGGCCGGCATCGACGTAGGCCGAGATCAGGCTGGAGCGCGTCGGCGAGAGCGAGGCGCGCACGAACACCGACAGGCCCTCGTCGTCCTTCTCGGGCTCGATCAGCAGGCTCTGGTCGATCATCGCGTAGAGGCCGGCATTGCCCCGGCGCTGGCGCGGCACGCCGGACGAGGCCGGGTCGGCGAGGGACAGGCCGAGCGTGTCGCGGCGCAGGTCGTCGAAGCGGCCGAAATGCTGCCAGCCGCCGAACGTCACCGTGCCCGGCAGCGCCGTCGAGCCCTTCTCGGTGTTGTAGGAATAGGCCGCCTCGGCCACGATCAGGGCCGGGTCGTTCGTGCGGAAGTTCGTGCCGGTGCGGTTGAGGCGCTGCTCCTCCGCGTCGTCGCCGGGGCGGTTGGCGCCGGCCGGATCGCCGTCGTAGATCCCGGCCTGGAACGACAGGCCGCCGCCGGGCTCGAATTTTACGCGAACGGCCGGCGCCGCCACGGGATAGGCCGGGCCGCCGGAAGGCAGGTTGGCGCTGGTGATCGCCGGCCAGCCGAAGCTCGAGTTCACGAACAGCGTCGCGGTCTGGCTGACGAAGAACTCGGTGTCGGCGGCCTGCTGGCCGATGCGCAGGCCGAGCTTGCCGTCGAGGAACTGCTGGTCGAACCACAGCACGTAGAGCCGGGTCGCGGGCAGCGCCCCGATCACGCTGACGTCGAGCAGGTTGCCGACGTAGTAGCGCGACAGGCCGGTGCCGTGGATGAAGTAGGCGTTGGCGTGCACGCTCGCACCCTGCCAGCCGGCGAGCTTGTCGAGGTCGAGGTAGAGCCGCAGGTTCAGCCGGTCCTCGACCACCGCCCCCTGCCGCATCCCGCCGGTCGGGTTGCCGAGCACGTCGGTGATGTAGGTGAGGCTGTACTGGATGCCCCGCTCCTTCAGGACCGGGCGCAGGCCGAACGGATCGCCGAGCGGCCCGAGATAGGGCTCGACCGAGCGGGCATAGCCGCCCGAGGTCTGGCTCGTGGTCTCGGGCTGCGCCACCGAGGTCCGCACGTCGCCGCCGGCGCCTTCGCGGATCACCGGAATGACCGGGGGCGCCGGCGATGCCTGCTGCGCTTGCGCAAGCGTCGGGAGGCCGAGCATCGCGGCGACGAGGCAAGGGAGCAGGCGGCTGCGCGGAAGGGGGGCTGGACGCGACACGACTGAACCCTGAAGCCTTCGTGGCCCGATCCTAGCCCCACCGAACGGGGCTGTCCCGTGCAGGTTAAGCACACCGGCCGGGTTCCGGGCCGAAGGGATGCTTCGGAGGGCCGGTGAAGCGCGGATCTCCTCGCTCTCACAGATCTGGGGCTTGCCCGAGATCTGCACGTCGTGTGCCCAAACCTGCTCGTCGTGTGTCCAAGTCGGAGAGACCCGACTTGGATGCGGGAGAGGGACACGGTGAGGGGACAGGTCTTTCCGGACAGGTCGCACCCCGACCTCTCCCGGACGGGAGCGGGGGCCGCGTCGGCGCTTCGCGCGATCCCTTCGTCGAGACCCACGGCTTTGCGCCCGCGGCACGGTTTTCGTACAGCCGGCCGATCCGTCGCCAGCCGTGAGCGAGACCATGCCCGAGACACCCGTCTTCTCCCACGGCGCCGTCGCCGCCCCG
Source organism: Methylobacterium sp. E-016 (assembly GCF_022829745.1). Classification (NCBI taxonomy): domain Bacteria; kingdom Pseudomonadati; phylum Pseudomonadota; class Alphaproteobacteria; order Hyphomicrobiales; family Methylobacteriaceae; genus Methylobacterium; species Methylobacterium sp. E-016. Next base: position 9,386 of record NZ_JAKSYF010000103.1, on the reverse strand, counting down.
CACCACCGCGCCGCGCAGGCCGGGCAGACCGTGCTGGCGCAGGGCGGCAACGCGATCGAGGCGATGACCGCGATGGCCGCGACGATCGCCGTGGTCTACCCGCACATGAACGGCATCGGCGGCGACGGGTTCTGGCTGGTGCGCGAGAAGGGCGGCCGGGTGCGCGGCATCGAGGCCTGCGGGCCGGCCGGCGCGCTCGCCACCCGGGCGCGCTACCGAGAGCGCGAGCTCGACGCGATCCCGTCCCGCGGCCCCGACGCCTGCGTCACGGTCGCGGGCGCCGTCGGCGGCTGGCGGCTGGCGCTGGAGCTGTCGCGGGCGCTCGGCGGCAGGCTGCCGCTGGAGACGCTGCTCGCCGACGCGATCCGCCACGCCCGCGAGGGCTGCCCGGTCTCGCCCTCGGAGGGGCGCTACGTGCCGAAGGAGCTCGACACCCTCCACGACGCCCCGAACTTTTCCGCGACGTTCCTCAAGGCGGGCAAGCCGTGGCCGGTGGGCGACGTGCGGAGGTTGCCGGCGCTGGCCGCGACCCTGGAGCAGCTCGCCCATGCCGGGCTCGACGACTTCTACCGCGGCGACGTCGGCCGCGAGATCGCCGCCGACCTCGAGCGCCTCGGCGCGCCGGTGACGCGGGCCGACCTCAAGGCCTACCAGCCGCGCGAGCGCGCGCCGCTCTCGATCCGCCGCCGCGACGCGACGCTCTACAACTTCCCGCCGCCGACGCAGGGCCTGGCGGCGCTGCTGATCCTCGGCATCGTCGACCGCCTCGACATCCGCCAGGCGGAGACCACGGCGCATTACCACGGGCTGATCGAGGCGACGAAGCGCGCCTTCGCGATCCGCGACCGGGTGGTGACCGACCACGACCGCCTGACCTCGGACCCGGCGACCTACCTCACGCCCGAAAGCCTCGCCCGCGAAGCGGCGCAGGTGGACATGGCGCGCGCCGCCGCGATCCCGCTGCGGAACCCCGGCGAGGGCGACACCGTGTGGATGGGCGCGATCGACGCCGACGGCCTGGCCGTGTCCTACATCCAGTCGATCTACTGGGAATACGGCTCGGGCTGCGTGCTGCCGAAGACCGGCATCCACTGGCAGAACCGCGGCACGTCGTTCTCGCTCGACGCCGACGCCGTGAACCCGCTGGAGCCGGGACGGCGCCCGTTCCACACCCTGATCCCGGCGCTCGCCTGCTTCGACGACGGCCGGGTGATGGCCTACGGCTCGATGGGCGGCGACGGCCAGCCGCAGTTCCAGGCGCAGATCTTTACCCGCTACGCCGATTACGGCCGCGGCCCCGCCGACGCGGTCGACGCCCCGCGCCTGCTCTACGGCCGCACCTGGGGCGCGGAATCGCTGACGGTGAAGGTCGAGGACCGCTTCGACCCGGCCTGCATCCGCGCCCTCGAGCGCATGGGCCACCGGATCGAGGAGCTCGGCGGCGCCTACATCGACTCGCTCGGCCACGCCGGCATGCTGGTGCGCCACGCCAGGAACGGGCGGATCGAGGCGACGCACGACCCGCGCTCGGACGGCGGCGCGCTGGGGTTGTGAGGGAACGGGCGGCCGGAGGCGCGCCGCGACGCCTCCGCGGCGGACCCGGGCGCGATCGGATGGGTCGGCCCACGGGCCGCGATCGGCCGCTCCCTCGGGGGCGGCCGGATGGCGAGGATCCGGCCGCGCCGGCCGCCGTGCCCGTCCGGCGAGATCAGGCGGCCGCCGCGGCGAGGACGCAGCGGAGCTGCTCGTCCAGGTCGCGCGCGACGCCGTCGACCTCGGGGTTGCCGAACTGGCCGAAGGTGGTGGCCGGGCGGTCGTACTCGAACGCGACGCGGCCCTCGGCATCCTCGCGCAGGAGCACCCGGACCGGCGCGTACAGGGCGGCCGAGAGGACGTGCCGGGTCATCCGCGCGGCCGTCAGCGGGTTGCCGATGTCGTACTGGACGGCCTTGCGCACGAGCCCGGCGGTGCGGAGCAGCCCGCCATGGTCGCGGGCGCCGAAGATCGAGAGCGGCGCCTGGCGCTCGAGGAGGTCGCGCGCCGCGTCCACCTGCCCGTCCAGCAGCAGCTCGGCATAGGCGTGGTCGAGGCGCGGCACCGACGCCTCCAGGGCGGACCGCACCGCCTCGAAGGACTTGGGGGAGCGCAGCGTCACGTGCTCGATCGTAACCTGGGTCACGGATATCGGGTCGTTCATGGGATCGATGCCTCGGGTTTCCGGCCTCGGGTTCCGGCTCGATCACGCGCGCCGGACGCGTCGCTTGCGTTCGCTGCGGCCGACCGGTCGCCGTCGGGTTGAAGAAGGGCGCGGAACGGCGTCCGCAAGATGGTAGCGATATTTACGCCATCGATACTTGGCATCGATCGCATCTGTTTGATCGATAGAGTGGCCGTTCGCATCTTCGCCTCATCGAACGACGGGCAGCCCCGTCACAGTTGAGGATCGACGGATGACCCACCGCACCATCACCCTCGCCGCCGCCCTGGCCCTGACCATCGGGACCCTCGCCGCGGCCCCCGCCTCCGAGGCGACCGCCACCGGAAACGCCGTCGCCGTGCCCGCCGTGCTCGGTGCGGGCTATCACGTGCCGGGCGTGGCGCTCGGCGCCGCCGACGTCCGCGCGCAGGGCGGCCTTCTCGTGCCGAACCTGACGCGGTGGCGGCCCGCATCCGTTGCCGAGGCGTTGGCCGAGCGCTTCCAGGCGCCGGCCGCCTTCACCGTCGCCTACCGAACCCGCGGCATCGCCACGAATGCCGCCCAGGTCCTCAAGCAGGGCGGGTTCGCGACCGCCGGCGCCGTGCGCTGGCTGCCCGATGTCCCCGCCTCGGCCGAGGTCGGCGCAAGCACCGTGACGCTCGGGGCCCTGTGAGCGGGGACCGGTCCGCGGAGCGAGCCTCAACCCTGCGAAGCCCTGGCCGATCGCGCGCATCGGCCAGGACTGCAGATCCGCCCGATGCGCCGCCGCGCCGCGCGCCTTTCACTCGACCGGGTCGACGGGTTTGCGGCCGGTCCGCCCGCGGCCGTAGATGGTCCGGCGCGGACATCGCCGATGTCCTGCCGAGGAGGCTTCGATGGCGACCGAGCAGACCACGATCCGGACACGCGACGGCGCCTGCCCGACGCATGTCGTGACGCCTGCCGGTGGCGGGCCGTGGCCGGCGGTGATCCTCTACATGGACTCCGGCGGCATCCGCCCGGCGATGCTCGATATGGCGCGGCGGCTCGCCGATGCCGGCTACGTCGTCCTCGTCCCGGATCTGTTCTACCGCTACGGCCCCTACGGGCCGTTCGTGCCGCGCGACGTCCTGGCGGCCGGCTTCCGCGCCATCCTCGGCCCGCTGATGGCGACGACCGACCCGATCAAGGCCGCGGACGATACCGGTGCCGTCCTGACCTATCTCGACACGCGCGACGACGTCGCGGGACGCAGGGTCGGTGCGGTCGGCTTCTGCATGGGGGGCGGCATGGCGCTCGCCGCGGCGGGCACCTACCCCGACCGATTCGCCGCCGCGGTGAGCTTCCACGGCGGCAACCTCGCCACCGATGCGACGACGAGCCCCCACAGGCTCGCGCCCGCGCTGACGGCGGAGATCCACATCGCCGCGGCCGAGAACGACGACAGCTATCCGCCCGCGATGGCCGCGCGCCTGGAGCACGCCCTGGCGCAGGCCGGCGTGCGCTACACGGCGCGGACCTATCCCGCCGCGCATGGCTGGATGATGCCGGATTTCCCCGTCCACGATCCCGACGCCGCCGAGCAGGGCTGGCACGCGATGCGCGCCCTCTTCGGCCGCACGCTGCACGGCGGCGGATAACGGCGCGCCGCGGATCGCCCGGGGCCCTTCCGAAAAGACCGGCCGCCCTCCCCCGCCCGAGGCGCGGTCCGGCCCCTGCGCCGGGGATCGATGCCCCGCTCTCGGACGCGGGCCGCGAGCCGGGTCCCCCCCGTGTTCGGATCCCTCGGGCGCGCGGGGTCCGCCTATTGCCGCCCTATTCGTGCGGACGTCCCGGACGAACCCCGATCGATCGGCCGTCCGCGATCCTATTCGAGCCGTCGCGGGCCCGCGCGTCGAGGCGATGTGCATCACATCGGGGGCTCAGGTCCGGGCGGTGCTGATGAGGCTCCGGCCGCCGCCCCCGGAAAGTGCAGCCTTTGTGCAACGGCGGCCCAATCTTGGCACTAAGGTGCCTGAAACCGCTATTTTTTTGGGCGACGCTGTAGAATAATTCTCCAGGTTGAGACGGAAGAGGTCGGACCGCAAGACGGCGCTTGGGCCATCGCCGAACAGAACTCGCACCGGACAAGCGAGCTTCGGCACGATGGTCTCGAGGCGACGTGCCCGACATTCGAGATCCCTGGGGTAGGAACGAGAACATGATGAAGACCTGGCTTGCCGCAGGTGCGGTCGCCCTCACCGTCGGCATGAGCACCACCGTTCAGGCCGGTCCGGTCACGCAGCCCGGCGAGCAGGTCGGCCTCGCCTACGGCCCGCTGCCGCAAGGCGTCTACGCGATCAACACCTTCAGCACCGGCCGCGGCGACGCGCGCAACAGCCCGGACGTCGGCGTCAACGTGCCGATCCTGGTCTGGTCGACCGGCTACAAGGTGCTCGGCGCGACCATCATGCCGGTGATCGCGGTCCCGTCGGTGTTCGTGGGCACGAACAACCCGGCCGGCGTCGCCAACCAGGACCAGAGCTACTTCTACAACCCCTTCATCGGCAACATCTTCGCTTGGGATCTCGGCAACAAGATCAGCGCCGCCTACCTCGTCGGCGCCTATGTCGGCGTCGGCGACCGCGGCTCGCTCTGCAACGGCGCTCCCGGCGCCGCCTGCATCGCCGGCGGTGCCACCCCGGTGCTGCCGCAGGTCGCCGGCACCTCGATCCGCAACACCGGCGGCATCTCCTACACCGGCGAAGGCTGGAACCTGACCGCCGCGCTCACCCACATCCTGCAGGTGGACGACGCGCCGCGCTTCGGCGGCCAGGTCGGCGCCGCCCTCGGCCCGATCCCGAATTCCGACGGCCTCTACATCGACCTGACCGCGACCAAGACCTTCGGCAAGTTCGAGATCGGCGCCGTGGCCTACGGCTACACCGACCTGCCGGTGAACCGGAACCGGGCGATCTACGCGAACTACCAGAAGCAGGGCACGTTCGCGGCCGGCGGCCTGATCGGCTACGACTTCGGCATCTTCAAGACGCAGCTCATGGTGACCCGCACCGTCGCCGACCGCGGCGTCGGCCCGTTCGCCGACGAGACCCGCGGCTGGGTCCGCTTCATCGCGCCGCTCTACACCACCGCCGCCGCCGCGGTCGCCGCGCCCACCCCGCTCGTCCGCAAGTACTGATCGCCAAGACCGATCGCCAACGACCGATCGCGAACACCGATCGCCAACGACCGATCGACCGACGATGCCGGCTCCCCGTGAGCCGGCATCGTCATGTCGGGTGGCCGCGATCGTCGCGAACCGCGTCCATCGGCCGATGCGGAGCGATCACGGCGGATCGGTCGCCCGCGAGGCACGACGAAAAGCCCCGCGCGGCTCGAGCCGGCGGGGCTGAGTGTGAGAATCGAAGCAAAGGGGAAACGGAAGCTTCGCCTTCTCAGGATCGACAGCATATCGATCGCCGACCCGACAGCAAGGTCTGATTTCATAAGTCACGGATTCTGGCACGGAATTACAGTTTTGACGATCCGTTCAGTGAGAAAAACGAACCGGATACTGACCTCGCAATCCCTCGAAGGATCGGCAGCAGCCCGGCAGCATGCTCCGCTCGGCATCGGCATGGTGCCGGCATGCGCGGCACTGATCCGGCGCTCCCCGGGCCCAGCGCGCGCATCGGCGCCCCCGACCTCTGAAACGGACGGCCCCCGCACGGCCTGAAGCGGCGGAGGTCGACCGGCCCGCCGGCCGGCGCCAGGCTGGCGGCCATGCAGGGTCCACAGCGCCTCGGATCGCAGGGGCGGTGACGGATCGATCGGGCGCCGCTCCGGGGGCCGGCGCGACCCGGTCCGCGAGCGTGCGGGTCGAGCGTCCGCTGCCGCGGCTGATCGCGCAGCGCCGAACCTGGCTCGCTGCCGTTGTCGGCGCGGGCCCGCGGCTCCGCGACGACCGGAGCCGGCCGCGCCCCTGACCGCCGACGGCTGAAAGCCGATCCCCGCATCCGGCGCCGTTCCAGCCTTCACCATCCGGCCTTGACCTTCCCACCGTTGGAAGCCCCATCTCGGCTCCATGCTGAATGCAGACGCCGACACGCTCACCCCGACCGCGACAGACCCGCACGCGCCCGCCGCCACCCGCACCGTCGCCCTGCCCGTCTCGGGCATGACCTGCGCGTCCTGCGCCGGCCGCATCGAGACGGCGTTGCGGGCGGTGCCGGGCGTCGCGAGCGCCTCCGTGAACCTCGCCACCGAGCGCGCCAGCGTCACCGTCGCGGCCGGGGTGCCGACCGCCGCCCTCGCGCAGGCGGTGACGGATGCCGGCTACGACGTCGCGGCCGAGACCGTCGATCTCGCGGTCACGGGCATGACCTGCGCGTCCTGCGCCGGGCGGGTGGAGGCGGCGTTGCGGGCCGTGCCCGGCGTCTCCGCGGCCGCGGTCAACCTCGCCACCGAGCGGGCGCGGGTGACGGTCGCGGCCGGCACCGTCACCGCCGACGCGCTCGTCGCGGCGATCGAGGCGGCCGGCTACGAGGCGGCCCCGGCGGCGACCGCGGGCGGGGCCGAGGCCGCGGACGTCCAGCGGGACGCCGCCGCGCGCCGCGACGGGCTCCACCTCCTCGTCGCAGGCCTGCTTGCGGCGCCGCTGGTCGCGCCGATGCTGCTGATGCCGTTCGGGATCGCGTGGATGCCGCCCGGCTGGCTGCAGCTGGCGCTCGCCACCCCGATCCAGCTCTGGCTCGGCGCCCGATTCTACCGGGCCGGCTGGCGCGCGCTGCGGGCCGGCGCCGGCAACATGGACCTGCTCGTCGCGCTCGGCACCTCGGCGGCCTACGGCCTCAGCCTGGTCGAGCTGGTCCGGGCCGAGGCGCACGGCCACGCGGCGCCGCACCTGTATTTCGAGGCCTCGGCGGTGGTGATCACCCTGGTGCTGTTCGGCAAGCGCCTGGAAAGCCGCGCCAAGCGGCGCACCGCGTCGGCGATCCGCGCGCTGACGGCGTTGCGCCCCGAGCGTGCGCGCCTGCGCCGGCCGGACGGCAGCGAGGCCGAGATCGACGTCGGGGCGCTCCGGGTCGGCGACATGGTCGTGGTCCGCCCCGGCGAGCGGCTGCCCGCCGACGGCACCGTCCGCGCCGGCGCGAGCCAGGTCAACGAGGCGCTGATCACCGGCGAGAGCGTGCCGGTCGCCAAGGCGGCCGGCGACCGGGTCGTCGGCGGCGCGATCAACGGCGACGGCCTGCTCGTGGTCGAGGCCGTCGCGGTCGGCGCGGAGGCGACCCTGGCGCGGATCATCCGCCTGGTCGAGGACGCGCAGGCGGCCAAGGCCCCGATCCAGCGCCTGGTCGACCGGGTCAGCGCGGTGTTCGTGCCGGTGGTGCTCGGGCTGGCGCTTCTCACCTTCCTCGGCTGGTGGCTCGTGGCCGGCGTCGGCGTCGAGGCCGCGCTGATCGACGCGGTGGCGGTGCTCGTGATCGCCTGCCCCTGCGCGCTCGGCCTGGCGACGCCCACGGCGATCATGGCCGGCACTGGCGTCGCGGCGCGCCACGGCATCCTGATCAAGGACGCGGAGGCGCTGGAGGTGGCCCATGCCCTCGACACGGTCGCCTTCGACAAGACCGGCACGCTGACGGAGGGGCGCCCGACGGTGACCGAGCTCGAGCCCGCACCGGGCATCGCGCGGGCCGACCTCCTGCGCCGCGCCGCGGCGCTGCAGGCCGGCAGCGAGCATCCCCTCGCCCGCGCCGTCGCGGCGCTGGCCGCCGCCGAGGGCGTGTCGCCGCCGGCCGCATCCGACCTGCGGGCGTTGCCCGGCCGCGGCGTCGCCGCCGTGGTGGAGGGCCGCACGCTGCGCCTCGGCAGCCGCCGGCTGATGGACGAGGACGGCGTCGACCTCACGGCGCTCGCCGCGCGGGCCGAGGCGTTGGCGCGGGACGGCCGCACCGTCTCGTGGCTCGCCGAGGCGGGTCGCGACCCGGACCAGGCGCCGCGGCTCCTCGGCCTGATCGCGTTCGGCGATGCGATGAAGCCCTCGGCGGCCGCGGCCGTGGCCGCGCTCCGCCGGCGCGGCCTGCGCATCGTGATGCTGACCGGCGACAATCGCGGCAGCGCCGCCCGGGCGGCCGAGGCGCTCGGCCTCGACGCGGTCACGGCCGAGCTTCTGCCGGAGGACAAGGCGGCGGCGATCCTGCGCCTGAAGGCCGGCGGGCGTCGGGTCGCCATGGTCGGCGACGGCGTCAACGACGCGCCGGCGCTCGCGGCCGCCGATGTCGGCATCGCCCTGAGCAGCGGGACCGACGTCGCGATGCACGCCGCCGGCGTCACGCTGATGCGCGGCGATCCCGTGCTGGTCGCCGACGCCGTCGACATCGCCCGGCGGACCTACGCCAAGATCCGGCAGAACCTGTTCTGGGCGCTGGCCTACAACGTCGTCGGCATTCCGCTCGCGGCCGCCGGCCTGCTCAGCCCGATGGTCGCCGGCGCCGCGATGGCGTTCTCCAGCGTCAGCGTCGTCGGCAACGCGCTGCTGCTGCGCCGCTGGCGCCCGGCCGCGGAGGCGCGGCGATGATGACCATCGGCGAGGCCGCACGGGCCTCCGGCGTCTCGGCCAAGATGATCCGCTACTACGAGAGCACCGGCCTGATCGACCGGGCGGCGCGATCGGAAGCCGGCTACCGGCACTACACCGAAGCGGAGATCCACACGTTGCGCTTCATCCGCCGGGCGCGCGACCTCGGCTTCACCGTGGAGCAGATCGGCGTGCTGCTGGCGCTGTGGCGCGACCGGGGCCGGGCCAGCGCCGACGTGAAGCGCATCGCGTACGAGCACGTCGACGCGCTGGAGCGGAAGGCGGCCGAGCTCCACGCGATGAGCCGGACGCTGACCGCGCTCGCCGCACGCTGCCACGGCGACGACCGCCCGGACTGCCCGATCATGGAGGATCTGGCGGAGGCCGGACCTGTTCCGGAAGGCGCACCGGGCGGCCCCGCCCGGTTCGGGCTCAGTCGGTCGGCGCATCGGCGCGATGAGGGATGACGAGGCGGACGCCGCATCGGGAGCCGCTGCCGAAGGCAATACCCGAGGCGCCCACGGCTTCTGCCATCTCCGGGTGACCGAGAACCGCGCCCTTGCGCTGGCCACCCGCCTCGGCGTCACCGTCACCACCACGGCCACGCCCGCAGCGACGCCCCGTCCCCGTCGCAAGCCGCCGGTGGAAGGCATG
>NZ_JAKSYF010000075.1:0-40632 GCF_022829745.1 Methylobacterium sp. E-016 | reverse complement strand
GCGCCAAGCTCGACGTCTCGTTCTTCCGATACCTCGGCGATCGCCTCGGCATCCCAGACAGCGCAACCGTCCCGCCCCTGCCGGACCTTGTCAGAAACGCCGCAACAGCATGACCGCCCGGTGATCTGCCCCGGTTACCCGGCCTGTCTTCTAATTCGCTGCTGTGGCTTCAAAATTCGCTGCCTTGTGCACGTTTTGTCGGCGTCAGAGCACTAGTCGATCGCTCGGGATGCACGCAGGCGGTTCAAGCGAAATCCGCCGTTTTCATCCTCGGCAAGCGGGTAAGTTTTGCCAGATGGTGATTTCTTGGAAATTCAGGATAGGGCCAAAGGAGCGTTTGCACGGCTTGGGTCGGAAAAGATCCCGTACACTCGGCTAGGAAACAGCCCCGGCAGCACAACCGCATTGCCAGTGAACGACAAACGTCTGTGGTGGGCCGCCTTGGGCGACGCTTGGAGGGCTGCGTTTTGATGGCCGCTGTATGCGGCGCGAAATCGCTCGCGCCGATGATGGAGAAGGCTGCTGCCGCCGGGGTAGAGGGCGGTAACAAGGTCCGTGGGCGTCTCACCGCGGCTGGCCCGGACGCCGGTGCTGCGTTCGGGCTGCATAATCAATCCAGCGTCGGACGCGAGGAGCCCCGACCGCGTCAAGGCCAGCAGCAGGAGGATTGCCGGCCCGTGGAAGGCCAACACCATCGGCCCGTAGTCCGGCCGGTGGACCTCGGAACAGCCGCCACGTCAGCCGCGTGAGCTTGGGGCTGAGGATGCCCGTTCCGATACGGGCGTGAAGCCCCCTCAGGAACACGTCGAAGAGGACAGTCAGCATCACGACCGCGCCGAACACTTGCTCCGAAACGCGCATCCCGAACCGTTCTTTCCGGCTGCAGCGGATTTTCATGGGCCCTACAGCATGGGAAGCCGGCGTGGCCGGGAGCCGAGCGGGAATGCCGCGTCGATCCGGGCAAGTTCGGCTTCCGTCAGCTGCAGCGCGGCGGCGGCCGCGTTGTCGGCGACGTGCTCGGGGCTAGACGCCTTGGGGATCGTGAGCAACGACGGTCGCCGCACCAGGAAGCGGAGCGCCACTTGACGCGCGGTCGCGCCGTGGCTGGACGCGATCTCCCCCAAGACGCGGTACCCCGACGTGTACGGGCCGGGAAAGCTGCCATGGCCGAATGGGCTGTAAGCGACCGTGGCGATACCGTGCTCCTCACACCACGGCAGTACCGTGTGCTCGATGGCACGCTCTTGGAGGTGATAGAGGACCTGGTTGCAGGCTATCCGGCCCTCGCCACCGGCTTTCCAAGCGGCATTGAGGTCGGGCACGTCGAAGTTGCTCACCCCCCAGGACAGGATCTTGCCCTGCTCGCGAAGCCGCTCGAAGCCGGCGAAGGTGTCCTCCAGTGGGTGCGGACCGGGCCAGTGCAGGAGGTAACAATCCAGCCTGTCGGTGCGCAGGCGCGCAAGCGATCGCTCGCAGGCCGCCACGGTCCCCGCGCGCGTCGCGTTGCTAGGGAGTACTTTGGAGACAAGGAAAACTTCTTCGCGCCGTTCAGCAATAGCCTCGCCGACCACGGTCTCGGCGTCGCCGTACATCTCGGCCGTGTCGATGTGGGTCATGCCGAGGTCGAGACCCCGCCGCAGGGTCGCGACAGCGGTGGGTCGGTGCGCGTCGTCAATGTACCAGGTTCCCTGGCCGATCACCGCAATCTCGCGTGGCACAGGACCGAACGGACGCCGCTCCATGATCTTCGGTCCCGACGGAGAAGGCGTTTGCTGCGCAGCGTCGACCGCGGCTTTCGGTTTCATTGGGCGGCTGCCTGTCGCGACGGTCCGCGTGCGCTCGCGAACAGCCTGATCACCTCCGGGTGGAAGGCCGGGATGTCGTCGGGTTTGCGACTGGTGACGAAGCCCTGATCGACGACGACCTCCTGATCCACCCACTCCGCCCCGGCGTTCTTGAGGTCGGTCATCAGCGACGGCCAGGAGGTCAGGCGCCGTCCGCGTGCGGCGTCCGCCTCGATGATGGTCCAGGGGCCATGGCAGATCGAGGCCATGGGCTTGCGGGCGTCGAAGAAGGCCTTCACGAACGCGATCGCCTCGGGCAGCGCGCGGAGCATGTCGGGGTTGATGACGCCACCCGGCAGCAGGAGCGCGTCAAAGTCCTCGGACCGGGCGCTGTCGAGGGGCATGTCCACCGGGAAGGTGTCGCCCCAATCCGTGAAGTTCCAGGCCTTCACCCGACCGTCCTTGGGCGACACGAGCCGGGTCTCGGCGCCTGCCTCGTCGACGGCCTTGCGCGGATCGGTCATCTCGATCTGCTCGAAGCCGTCCGTCACCAGGATCGCGACCTTCAGGTCGTCGAGGGTTTCAGAAGTCATGTTCCGCTCTCCGTTCGACAAGGATTGGATTCGGGACGGTCCTCACCGCCCGCCCGGACACTGCGGCCCGCTCGAGTAACGGGCGGGCCCTTTGAGGCGACGCCGGACCTGAACGGCTGAACGCTCAAATCGTAGTTCCTTCGGCCAGCATGAGCGCATTCCCGGCGTCGGTCTGTGATCCATGGGGCACCGGCCCCCGCTACCGAGGAAGCTTCGAGGCGAGCACGTCGATTTCCTGGATCGAAGGTGGCTCGGAGAACAGTTCGGACGCCTCTGCCTTCAGCGCCTGCGCGACGCCGCCGGAAAGATGGGCCTGCCGGCCCGCCTCGTCGGGGAAGGCGTCAAAGATTCCAAAGGTCGACAGTCCGATTCGAACGGCGAACCAAGCTGTCGTCGCCGGCTCCTGCTCGACAATCGAAAGACCGCCGCGCAGAAAACTTTCCACATCGGCCTCACTTCCGGGCTTCGCTTCCAGTCGTACGAAGAGCGCTTTGGTCACCATGGCTGGCTTCCTTCGAGTGCGAGGATTGGTCGTTACAGCCCCGGGACATTAGATGGCTTTTCCAACCTGAAGCCGTGGGCTCGATGAGAAGCGTGTCATGCATTCCGCGATTGCCTCATCCGGTAGAGTCCTAAGGTGTTGTCCGTAGCCAGGCTCAAAACTTCCTCAAACGCAGCCGAGTTTCCGGATTTACAAAAATAGCGATGCCCGTCCGGCAGTCGAAACGATTAATGGAGCTGGGACACGACCGGTTTTCGCAGATCAAGACGCTCGGCCAAAGTCAGCGCTTCCGGTGCAATTTCTCCAAGGCGAAGCAGCGGCTCCCGAGAGCGCGTTCGACGAAGCTGACAGACCAGCAACAGGGAGCGCGTGCGAGCGCCGTTTTCGATACGCTCGGACGAAGCGTTTCAGGGTCGCGGCTCCCTCCCGGGTCTGAACTCTTCGATGTGGTAGGGCATCGCAGGGGCCAGTCGTGCGATGTGTGGCTGCCAACGTGCCCGCAACGCGACATAGGTCTCTGGACCCGGCCCACCCGGTGTCGGCTCGACGCCGGCTTCCGACAGCCGGCCGACGGCCGCTGCGTAGCGGGTACGCCATGCCTCGCGCTCGGTACAGTTTGCGTCGGCGGGCGCTGGCAGATCCCCGGGCAGGAACGTCAATTCGAGGGTGTTGACAAGCAGCATGGCGACGCGCCAGATCGCATCGACAGCAGCGCTCTCCTTGAGCCATGCGGCCTGACGATCCACAATTCCGCTTCGGATCAGCGACACCGTGTCGAGCGCGATGAACGCCTGCGCCGAGACGGAATAGAAGGGCTGCCGGAAGCGGAAGTAGAACAGCACCGGATAGAAGTGATGCGCCTCCTTCATTTCGGCGAGGGACCCGGCGACATCGGCTAGGTGGGTGTATCCGGAACTGAACTGTCCTCTGGGCCCGAGACGTACCAGGAGTTCGGCCGCATCCGAGGTCTCAGCCGCCAGCAGATGCAGCTTCAGGCCGAGAGCATTGCGCTGTCGAAGCGATGTGTAGACCTGCATCACGTAGGTCAGGACCAGCGACGTCACCGACATCCCGATGAGCGAGTTGACGAGGTAGAGGACCCGGTAGGCGTCCGTGGCCGGTTTGAAGTCGCTCGCCCCCACAATCGCGATGCTGCTGCCGCCCGCGTACAGGGCGGTCACGAAGTCGGCCGGGGTTTCGCCACCGCTCGCCCGAACGGCCGTTCCCAATGCCGGGTGGATGATGAGGCCGGCTCCGAGGGTCAGCCCCATCGACCAGAAGAGAACGTAGACGATGAGGATGACCGGGCCGCAGGCGGAGAGCACCGCACCCCGCCGCTTTGCGAAGAGATCGTCAGCACGGCGGAAGATCGCCCAGACGAGATGGGCCACCCGGTCCGCGAACAAGCCCGTTCCGATGCGTGCGTAGAGGACGGTCAGGAAGACGTCGGCGAGGACGAGCCCCATCACGAGCGCGCCCGACACCTGTTCGAGAACAGGAAGCATCTGGCCTACCCTTCCGTTGCGTTCAGGCTTTGGCCGATCTCCAGGGACGCATCGCCTCCGGACCGATGATGTCGGGCGGGGGCGTGAAGTCGCGTGCCGCACCCCGCATCGCTTCGGCGCGCTGTCGAAAGCCACTGCGCCGACGGTAGTCCTGACGGACTTTCTGAGACGGTTCGAGGGGCGCTTTCGCGAGACTCTGCGCAGCGTACATCGTTTGTGTCCCAAATCTGGCTACAGCAAACCCGAGAGAGCTGGGTCTTTGCTGCGCTGGACTACGTGAAATTTTGTATGCCAAAAACTCACGTAGTCGTGATGGATGATTACGAGGGATCGAACGTGCCGGCGTACCGTATGGCTGTTTTCGGGAAATGTCCGGCATGGTGCAAGCGGCCGGTATGAGTGGTCAGCGGAAGAGCTGATTTCAATCAACCCGACACCGATTACGGACGCGCGAAACGGCCTCGCCGGAGGCTCACATGTAAAACTTGTACTCGGACCGTACGGTCATCTCCGGGCTGACCTGCTTCAGCACCTCGCTGACCTTTCTCGAAAAGGCCATCGTGATCGGCACGCCATCGGAGAAGGCAGCGTTGTTCACGTTCATCTTCGTCAAGGCGAGGATCTCGGTGGCGAGCTCGCGCGGCCCACTGTCGCCGTACTTCTCCAGGATGGTCCAGGGTTCCGGGACGTGGACGCCCGGGTAGGTGTCGAAGTACGGCGTGAAACCGTGGGTGTAGAGGATGGGGTAGGCGTCATCGACCATCGCGAAGGTACCCCGGACCGGCGGGTAGCGTCCGATCCGGGCCAGCCGCACCCGGCTCCGGTCGAGGGTCACGAGGTCCACCTCGGCCAGCGGGTTCACGGCGTAGATCCCCTCGAAGAAGCCCTCCAGCTCGTTGAACTCGCGGTGCTCCGGCCCCCAGAAGCGGGAGCTCTTGTGGACGACGACGCGCTTGGGCGGCAGGCGGCTGATCTTCTTGTACTCGGTCAGGACCTTGCGCATCAGATCGGATGCGCCGGTGTGGGTGAGGTGCGGGGTCTTGCCGTGCTCCTCGACATCCCACTCGAAGGGATCGCCACGTAGGACGACCCCCTGACCCAGGTAGTCGAAGGCTTGGGCGATGCCGGTCCGCATCCCGATCCGGCCGCCCGCATCCTCGGCCTTGTAGAAAGTGACGCCGACGTAGCAGGTGTCGGCGCCGACGCTGTGGCCCCTCCAGGGAACGCCGCCGCCCTTGAACTACAGCGCTGTGGCGAAGTTCCAGGCGCGCGTCGCCCGGTCCTGCAGGGAGGGCTTCTTCCCGCTCAGGGTGTCCTCCCGCAGGATCTGGATCGGCACGCCCCACTTCATGCTCCGCGCCTTCAGGCCACGTCGTAGGTTGAGCCAGCCACCGTTGTTGAGCTGGGCGGTCGACGAGCCTTCGAGAAGGACCTCCGGCATCGCCACGAGGATGACGTCCGGCGCGGGCGAGACCGTCGCGATGCGTTCGATGTGCTCGGCAAGGAGGTCGGTCGCCCGCTCGACCCGCTGGATCGCGTTGGCGCCATCCGCGATCAGGCGCGCCTCGCGGTCCTGGACCGTGGAGCGCCACCGCTCGGCCGTGAGGATCTGGGTAGCGAAGCTGGTCTCCGCCGACATGCCGACGAAGTCCGGCGTCAGGCTCTTGACCAAGGCCTCGATCGTGACCTCCTCGTCGGACGCCTCAAGGAGGGATGGTGAACCGGGAGGCGCCGTCCGCTTCTGGGTCTTGTTGGTCTCGATGCGGTGCCTGCACTCGTCCACCCAGCGTTCGCAGAGCTCAGCGGTCGCCCGGGTCCCGACGATGCCCACCCGGATCTGGGTCGGGTGGAGGGCCGGGTCGGTAAGGCCGAAGGGACCGGTCTCGGCGAGCCCGGTCTTCTTGTCCGGATGCAGGAAGTGGCCGCCGAACTCGAGATGCGGCTCGCGGATGTACTCGATGGTGACGGACATCTCACTCCCCCTTCGGACGCTTGCGCGCGGCAACCGGATTGCTCTGGATGCTGAAGGCCGCCTCCGCCGTGATCGGCGGGCCGCCGGCCTGCGCGACGGTCTCGTCCCCGATCCTGAGGTCGAACAGTTCCCGCCCGCCGGACATCTGGTAGGCCCAGAACAGGATGTTGTTGTTGAGGTAGGCGTCGTTGTATTCCTCGACCCGCGCCGAGGTCGCGTAGGACCGGGCGGCCTCACCCTCCCACGGCCGCGTGCCGTCAGTGGTGAACATGAGCCGCGGGTTGATGGCGATCGCCCAGAGGTCGCCGTACCGTTCGAACCCGTAGTCCAGGGCCTGGTGCCGGAAGAACTTCAGCTTCCCGTACTCGTAGTGCTTGGCGACGGTCCGGCTTTGGGTGCGGCCCGTCCGGCCGCTGGTCCAGCGCTTCTGGATGGGCGCGTCCACCGCCAGCCCGCGATTGTAGAAGTAGCGCCTCGGCCGCTTCGCGTAGCTCAGGCCGATCCCCCTCAGGTGCCGGTGGATCAGGCCGTTCATCAACCGCGCGAGGTCGTTCTCGTACTCGGGGCCCTGCGAAATCCATTCCTCAAGGTCGATTTGCTCGATGCCTCCGGCGTCGATGACGCTCGCGAGCGCGGTGTTCCGATCCGACGGGTCCGAGAGCGTATGGAGCAGCCCCCCCTTGTAGACGTACGGGGGGATGATGCCGGTCAGGCGGTCATGGAACCCGAACTGCTTCTGGGGCACGACGGGGGCGATCCACACTTTCTCGGGGCGGCGCTCGATCCTCAGGAGGTTCGTGAACAAGGTTTCCCCGACCTCCGTCGAGACCCGTTCGGGGGCACCCTCGCAAAGGGCGAGGAGGGCGGGATAGGCGGCCTCGTCGAAGCGGTCGTCGGCCTTCGAGAACTCGATCCGGTGCGGGGCCTTCAACGCGTTCGGGTTGTCCCGCAGGTAGGCCTGAACGTCCTTCCAGTAGAGCGCGTCGTCGTCCGGGTGGAACACCACGTAGATGACCGGGACGTTGACCCCCCGCCAGTAGAGGATGTCCTTCTCGAACATCGGCGAGGCGAAGCTGGTCTCGGTGTCGCGGATGACGAAGCTCGTCCCCGACTTCGACTGGACCTTGACGATCCTGCCGGTGGCCACGGCGCCGTCTCCGTCCACACGGGGCCTGCACAGCTCGATCTCCCCATCGATCCCGACGTCGTCCTTTTCCTGCTCTCGCCAGATGCACTTCATGCCGTGGACGACGAGGTTGATGCGGTCCAGCCCTCTCCATTCGGAGAGCTTCGACATCGCGACGATCTTGACGGGAGCGTTCATGGATATGGCTCCGGTTGCGCCCATCGGCACGACGCATGGCCCTCAGCGGCCGAGATTCACGATTTGTTCGTCAATCGAAATCGCCACGAAACGGAGTGCTTCATTATCCCGGGCAAGGAGGGCCGGGGACTGACGCAATATGCCTTCCCCGGCCCTGTCGATGCACGGCCCCATTAAGCCGCGCTGTCACTGCTTGAGGACGGTTACGACCGGGGTGCTCGGCCGCAACCGCCTCGCATCCCGCCTCTAGCCTCGGGCCCCACGGTGGGCCTTCCTCGATGGAGCGACGGGGGAATGCCCCCGTTCGCACGCTTCCGAACCCCCGGTGTTCGTACCCAAGCTGTTCTGTCGGCTACGCCTTGCCGGGGCAGCTACAACCAAACTCTCCTATCGGCTGCAACCAAACATCCCCTTTTCACACACTGGCTTGCTGAACCTCAGACAGCACCCTTTTGATCGCGCTTTCACCTTCACGCGCGAGTGTGTGGCCGACATCGCCGGCCGCGTGCCAGTCCTCCTCGCCGAGGGCGCGCAATCGAGCGGCCGGTCCGACCGTCACGAGAACCCCAAGCATCTCGGAGGTCGTGATTGCGGCGTGCAGCTCCATGCGATCGAGCCACGGCGCTCGGCCCATGGCTCCCTGAAGTCGCCCGCGGACGTAACCTTCGAGGGACGATGGTTTGCGGGGAGGCACACAGTCGATGAGCCGATCGAGGTCGGGCAGCTGTTCGCGCAGCAACAGAGTGAAGTCGTGTGCCGACCGCGGTGCACCGTCCGGTGCAGCGGCGACTTCGACGAGGGCGCAGGCGTGGATCGGGCAGGCGCGCATGACCGCTAACAACCACTCGGTGCGTCCATAGGGTGTCGGTTCCCCGCCGTGGATCGCGGCGTTCAGGTCGTCGCGAAGGCATACAGGGCAAGCGCACAGCCGTGATCTTCGAAGGTTCGCCTTCGACAAGCGCTCACCGCCCAGCTGGTAGCGCGTTCCGATCTTCCGGATGGATCCGCGCTCAAGGTCGGAGGCCGGCATGCCGGAGAGCCGCGCGATCTTATCCAGCGCCGACGGATCCCCATCGACGACAGCCTGGAAGGTCAGCCCCATATCGAGGCTGAAGTCGGTCGCCGACGCGACGTGGTTGCGCGCAGCTAGCCGTGAGACGAAGCTCGTCGCGGATTCACCAGGGCGGAGCGAGCAGGTGAGGGAGAGGATGCCGCTCATCGGCCCCCCCCCTTATGCGAACCTGACGCGGTCGAGGGCTCGGAGGCTGGGTCGGCTGGAGCCTGGGTCCCGATCCAATCGCGACTCACGAAGGGATTGTCCTCGTCCTGACATCCCGCCCGTCGCTCGAAAGCCCGAGCAAAATGTTGAAGGGTGAGGGATCCGTCCCCGTGGTCTCCGCGCCGATCGCCGAGGACGATGTCGTCGTCATCCTCTACGTCGAGGTAATCGGGCTGGAGCGCACGCTCGATCGCGTCATGTGTGAATTCGACGGCAATCCCGAGACGATAGCCAGACGCGTGGATCAGGCGAGGGGCGAGATCGGTCTCGATATCCCCGGCTACTTGCAACTGCGCGACCTTCGCGAGGCCTGTGATCATGGTCGCGATATCGGCGTTGTCGTAGGGCAGTTGCAGCCGCTTCGTCTCGAGGAAGATCGCGCGGCGTCGCAGCTGTTCGTCGCGCCGGATAAAACGGGCGACCGCCGGCAGACCGCACACGATGATCGACGAGCGCCAGTCGTGGTTGATCATCAGGTTTTTGATCGTGTTGGCGACCTTCTCCTGTTCGACCAGATTGATGGTCTGGGTGATGTGCTGCATCTCGTCGAAGATGAGGATCCGCTTCTTCTCCTCGGCGATGCGCGCGTGGACGCGCTCCCAAGTCATGTGCTCCTTCAAGTCTCGTTCGAGAGGGTACCCGAGCTTGCGCAAGGTATCTCGACCGAGCTGCTTCAGCGTGCACGGCGAGGTGACCGTGATCATCGCGACCGGTCCCCGCGGATCATCGATCGCATGATCGGCCAGAAACGGATGGCGTGCCAGCGCTCGGGTCAGGCTGCTCGTCTTACCGGCTCCACTCGGACCGGTGAACACGAGAAGGCGTCCCTCTCGGCGATTGTCGCCCGCCGACGGCTTGCGTGGGTCGGCGCGGAGGGCCGGTTGGACGATGAGGCGCGAGATCTCCCGTGTCAGCTCCCGATCGACCGCCGTGAAGATGAACTTGCCTTTGACCCGGTCCATCGTCGCCAGGACGGCGAGGTCGCGTTCGTTCAGGGCTCGGTCGAGTTCGGTGCGGCCGTCTTGGCCGATCGGCGTGCTCATGATGATGGCTCTTTGATCTCATACGGGGGAGGGGGCGGACGCAGTTCGGCCAGTCGGTCCGGTCAGTCGTCGATCCGAAAGTTCGTGCGCTTCGGACGCGGCGGCGTGCCTGGATCGGGCTCGATCCGCATGGACCGGCGTCGCGGCTTCGGCGCGGGCGTCTGCGCCGTGGAAGGTCTGGGACCTGTAAGATCCGTGCCGTTTTCGGATCCTCCCGTCGGGATCGCGTCGGCGAACGGATCTCCGGCCCCGATCGTGTCCCCGGTCGTGCCGGGGATCACGAACGTCATGAGGTTGCGCTCGGCGCGCTCGACGTCCTCGGTCTCGTTGAAGCGGGTCATGAACGTCGCCTCGCGCTCGGCGGCGGTGGCGCGGGCCTGGATCGCCCGTATGGCCTCCAAGACGATGCTCTCGGTCAGCTTGGCCCGATCGGCGTAGCGGGCGCGCAGTTGCTCGCAGAGCGCGGTATGATCGGCGAGGGTCACACCGTCGAAGCCCGACGTGGCGGCTGACACTTCGTGCCAGTCACCGTCGATCTCGATCGAGATCTGCCCGATGTCGCGGGGATCGACGCGGATCGGCACGGTGATGCCGCCGCGTTTCAGGTACAGCTCGCGGAGGATTATGGCGCGGTAATCGAGGCCCATGAAGCGCACGCCGTGGCGTCCGACGACACGCTCGAGCTGCAATCCGAAGATCGCGCGTCGCTCGTTGCGCCCGGGGATCGGGATGACGCCATAGAGTTTGTTGAGCCGAGCCCAGGCATGCGCCGGCGTCTCCCCGCCGAGGCCGGCGTGAGGCGTGTTGTGATAGGCGTCGACCACATAACGGGTGATCCCCAGCGCGAAGCTCTCGATCGTGATGCTGGCGCGATCCTGAGCCGGGTATTCGCCGAGCGCGACCACGTTTTCGAAACTTTGTCCTGTGAACTCTCGGACGAACTGCAGCCCGATCGTACGAAACATCCGCTCGATGGTCCCGCGGAGATGCGGGAGGCCCGCTGGCGGCACGTCGTGCGAGCTCCCGAGGTTCAGGACGGCGCGGTGAAAACGCTCGTCGATGAAACTCGACCCGCTGTCAGTGACGACAGTTTCGAACCGCGCGGCCATCATCCAGGGCGACAGGGCTCCAACGGCTGTCGCGGTCGATTGCTTGTCCGACACCGCCATCTCAAGAGTGGCGAGGGCGTTGCGGGTCGATGCGTTGCGGTCGAGATGCATGCCGAGGATGCAGCGCGTCGCCACATCGATCCCCGCGCAGAGTTGCCAGCGCTTCGATCGGAGTTCGTCGAGAATGCTGTCGGGCAAGTTTTTAAGGAGATCGGTCTGGCTGAGGAGGGTGAAAAGATCGATCTTCCACTCGTCCATCTCGAGACGCTCGCCGGGGCGGGTCGCACCTGCGCTGCCAGTGATGAAGCGATAAGTGCGGGTCGCCGCCTCGACGCCGATCCGCTTGGCGTCGATCTCGAACACGCTGAGGGAGGCGATGCGCGCGCTCACCGTGCGATCTGATGGGACGCGATAGGGCGTTAGCCCCTGCGCAACGCGATCCTGGTTCAGTAGGTCGATAGCGGCCTTAAGACTGCGGTGGCAGCGTTTCGCCGTGCGCCTGTGTTCCGACCCGATCTCTCCAGCGTGCTCTGTGAGCAAGCGCTCGACCTCGGGCGGGAAGCGAGGCGCGCGATTTCCGCACCGGGCTGTCTGTGGCCTGAGGATGAGGGGGTTATTCGGGGCTGATCGATGGTCCCGCAACCAAGTCCGGAAGGTCCGAACGTCGGGGCCGTTATACCCCTTGATCTCGCTGCCGCAGCGCGGCTTGCGCGGCTTTCGCGTCGTACCGTCCGGTCTCCGTGGCGTCGTGCGGGCTACCTCTAACTCCCGGATCTCGTTCCAGATTTCCCTGAGCGCTTTTTCATCACCGGCCCGCGATCCGATCTTGGGCTGCACATGATCGCGTCGCAGCTGACCAGCGTTCGCTGCGGTCTCGGCCTCCATTCGACGTTCGTAACGGGTTATCCATTCGAGCCTCCAGGCGATCCTTTGCTGATCCTTCACAGGGAGTGCCGCGAGCGAATCTGCCCCTGCCTTCAGCCTGGCTTTTGCGGCGGCCGAGCTATGGTGTCCGGCGGCGTACTCGAGATGCCCAGCCGCAGAGAGCGACGCCAGCCGCTCATGCCCGAACGCCTCGGACAACGCCGTCGTGATATTCTCCAGAACGTAGCCTTCGGGCGTTTGACCGACGACGCGATAACTCTTGCCGTGGATCGTGACGGCGTCTTTGGGGGCGAGGCGCAGACGCGCCCCATGTTGACGAAAGTCGCCGATCATCGCGCGACCTCTTCGGTGTGACCGGGTACGACAGCGACGAAGGTGCCGTAGCCGATCCGGTCGTCGGCGATCAGGGTCAGCCGACGTCGGGCGATCAGGCGGACGACGGCGTGAAATCCAGCGCCGTCCATCCGTGTGGCTCGTACGATCTCCCCGATGCGGATTTGGCCTTGGATTTGAGCAACGACTTCAGCGACCGTTGCGTCGGCGGCGGCATCCCGGATCCTCCGCGCGGTCTGGATGAGGCGGGCGTTGTGGCACGCGGCCGGCGAAAGCATCGCCTCCGTGTACAGAATGACGCCATCGGCGATGCTCTTCGGAATCTGCGGAGCCAGATGCGTAAGAAATCTGGCGATGTTTTTCTTTTCCGCGTGCTTCTGGTCCTTAACGACGACCATGATGCGGCGACCGTCGGCCAGGTGAACCTTGAAGTCGAAAGTATGCGACCGCGTGGTTCCTTCGATGTCGATGTAAGGGATTGCGGCGGGCTGATCCTCAAGCCTGATGAGCCCCGGGAGGGTCATCAGGTTGAGCGCGACATCCTTCTCGATCCGGCTTTCGTACGTGATCTGCCTGCCCGTGCGGACATCGACGTAGCTCCCGCGCATCGATCCCTTCGACCGCAGAGAGATCTTCCGCGAGGCCGTCGAAGGCACGAACGGCTGGAACGGTTTGTCGTTCTCGGTCTCGGATACGACGATCGTGGAATTTGGATCGGTGAACATGGGTATCCTCGTTGCGCTGTGGACAGCCGCCCCCGTCCACGCCGAAGCGTGTTTGTGAGGGCGACCGAGGGATCGCGATGTCGTCGAGGATGCTGTGACCGGCGCGGGGCGGGGCGGAATGGTCGAGGCCATGCACCTTGCGCGGCTGGACTCGCCATGCGAGTTTCCAGCGTGCCGTTCCGGCGATGAATCGCCGGGGTGTCACGTCATCCTAGCGGGTGAACCGACGTTGGCTTTCGAGGCGCAAGGCGTCGGTAATCGGTCTCAACCGAGGGGGGCGTTCGGCGGGAACCGAACGTCCTCTTGGTGGGCTTCCCAGGGATTAAAGGTCTGGCATCACAGCCTCCTGTTCCGAGCCGCCCGCTCAGCGGCGGCACGTCAAGAAAATAGACAGATGCTTAACGGCGACGCTAGTGCGACGCCGGCGAAGGCACCGCTATGGTTCGCCCAGGTGAGGGGAATCGCAAGCAGATTCAACGCCTTGGAAAACCTAAGAAAATCCAAGATGTGATAACCAAGTTTCATTTTGGGGCACGTCAAGAAGCGTGCGTTAGCGATTCATAAACGGAATCGCTGCAGATTCACGGATTAGCTGGGTGATCGCAGACCCATAATCGAAGCCGCCCGTGGCGGTTCGTAGACGGCCTGCGCGAGAAGGATCGCGAACGGGACGATGCCGATCTGAACCAGCATGTAGAGGCTGAGATAGACGTGCCATCTGGCGAGTTCGTGCTCGAGGGCTTCGACTGCAACGGCCGTCTCCTCATGCACCAAGACGGCGATGGCGACGGCTTGAGCAGGTGTGAAACCGGATGCCGTCAACGTCGGGCTGGACGTTGACGCTGGCTCGGCATCGTCGACGTACGGCGATGACATCGCGATCAAGCCTGGCGATCGGAGAAGCGGACGTAGGCATCCAACTCCATCACTAGAGGCTCCAGCACGTCTCCCCGATCGAGATCGTCGAGAAACCGGAGCTCGCGCTCGACCTCTTCGGCGGTCACGTCACGATGCCACGCCCGCGGTCGCCCATCCTCCCCGTTCGACCAGCGGTACCCACGGGCACGGACCCGATCCTTCAAGTCGTATGGGAGGCCGAGGGCGTAGACCCTCAAGCTCGGCTGCCGAACCGCTGCTAACAAATGGGCCAGAGGGGTCTGCCCCGACTCGGGCAAGGATTGCTCCAGAATTTCCAGCAGTGCGTAGCAGTCGTCGATGCTGCGATGGCCATCGAAGTAGAACCGGAAATGATAGGCGAGGTAGAAAAGCTTCGTACCTTCCAGACCTTCTTCGAACCATTTCACCTGAGTCTGCGAGCAGGTCCATGGCAAGGTCGCGAATACGGGACAGGCTCGCTCCATGAAGCGTCGGTCGAAGTCTGCGTTGTGGGCGATGACGATGTCCACGTCTTCGACGAAGGCTGCGATCGCGGCGTTGTCGAGGCGCTTCCCCCTGACCATGTCGTCGGTGATCCCCGTCAATCGCCTGACAAGGGCAGGGATCGGACGGTTCGGCTGATGGAAGCTCTCGTACTGGCTCACCACACCGAGGATGACACCTCCCGGCGTGTAGGCGAACTTGATCATTCCGAGTTCGATGATCTCGTCGCCATCGCAACCCGTATCGAGGCCTGTCGTTTCGACGTCGACGATCAAGCCGATCTTCGTGCGAGGACCGAGCGGTCGTTCGCAATAGTCCCGTCGGACGAGCTTGCGTAGGACCCGAAATTCGGGTGAGCACCGAAGTGCGATCGCGTGGAGTTCCGCTTCGAAAGTATCCATGACAATCTCCAGCGAGATCATGAGGCGGCAGAAGGGGGACTGAGGCACACGGCCTCGCTCCCGCTCGGGGCGGGGGGGCGGCGCGTCCGACAGGGATGAAATCTGACGGCGGTCAGCGCGTGTTGCGCGTCCGTGCCGGCAGGCGGATTGCGTCCGGTCCGATCGGGAAGATCGCCTCGACCAATCGCCTGACCGAAGCCTCGTCCTGTCGCTCGCACGCAGCTTCGGCAGCCTCTTGTGCAGGGACCGTGCGGACGGGCGGCAAGGTCTCGAACTTCTGGATCAGCGGCAGGAGCAGGTCGGGTATCGCACGGTGCAGTTCCTCGCGCAGATGGCGCGTCATTCGCTCGACGGTCGGGATCACCGGCACGCCGAAATGCGCATCCACGTCCGGACCTTGCACGGTGAGGTGCGGGGGCAGACCGGCCGCGCCAAACCAGTCGATGCAGGCCGACGTCGTCACGTCGATCGTCGAGTAGCCCTGGTCACGCAGGTAAGCACGCAGCAGCAAGCGCACGGAGGCGACATCGCGTTCCAGGGGTTTGCGCAAGCGCGGACCCATGTCGCCGCCGCCACGCTTCACCGAATAAGCACCGGCCCAGCCGGCGGCGGTGTCGATCACGATCAGATCGTGATTGACGGAGCGCACGACGGGCTGATCATACCGGAGGTTGAGCCGCGCCAAGCTCTCGGCCGTGTTCGAACCCAGAAGCCCATCGGCGGCCGCGGTGATCGGAATGACCGGGTTGTGCAGGACCTCGAACCGACCACTCGCTTGCAGAGCCTCGACGAAAGCCTTCTCGAGAAGGATCCCATGACGCTTGACCACCGAGGACGAGATGCTGATCAGACGGCTCAATTCCGCGCCGAGGACCTCGTCGAGTGGAAATTTGGTGTTCACTGCCGCCGCGACGGCATCGGTCGCAGCCTTCATCAGTGGATCTACGACGGTTCTGTGTGCAGGATGGGACAACACGCATCGACCTCCATGCCCCGGAGCGGCGAACATTCGCACTCGCCACAGGCATGGCGGATAATGCGCAACTTGGCGCATTTTGCGCAAGAAGGCTTATCTGCTCATCAGAGGATGAAATGATTACGCCTGCGCAGTGTCGTGCCGCTCGGGCCCTCTTGCAGTTGTCACAAAAGCAGCTCGCCGATGAATCTGGAATTAGTCTGCGTTCGGTACAAGGATTCGAGGCTGGAGAACGCTCGCTTCAGGGCTTGGCAATGTCGGCCCTGGAAGGAGTCTTAGCTGTAAGGGGAATCGTAATGATCGCAGATTCGAAGTGGATTGGTGTGAAGTTTTTGGTAAGTCATTCACCAGACTGAGCCATCCGATGAAGCAGTCCGCGCTGAAAAGATTCCAAGCTGAGCTTCAAGCTATCCACAGGTAAGGTGTTTTACTGAGGCAGATTGGCCTTATTGACACAACTCATAATTGAAATTGAAATTTACTTCATTCAAAGGCTGTGCTGGTTTGCGAATACGCCGGCTGAAAGGTTTCGACGGAAATGGGTAAGCGCGCCGTCCACCGTGGAATGGCTCAAACCGATGCAGAGTCCCGCGCACGTCACAGTCCATTCGGCAGAGCAGTGACACTACACTCGGCGTCAAAGTCTCACGGGGCTTTCGTGCGTTTCACGGAACAGTCCATCGACTAGTGAAGTGCGAGCCTTGTTTGTAGCGTGCGATCTTGGGGCCGACCTCTTCGCAGAGCTCGCCAAACGCATCACGCGTCACACCGAATTCGGCATCGTTGATATAGCCAGTGACATAGCAGACATCCTGGTACTCGCCCTTGATGCGGTTGCGCATCTTGACCCAAGTGCTCACCAGCGCGGTCTCGAGAGGGCGGTTTTTGTAGAGGGCGGTGCCGTAATCCAAAATTCGAGTCTCGATCGACATGAACTCCCAGCGGTCCTCGCGCTGAGCCTGATAGTGTTGGGCAAGCCGTGGATAGCGACCGATGAACGATGCAGGCTGATCGCCAGTGACGAAGTTCCGTGCTTCGTCACCGAAGGTTTGTTCGAAGAAGCGTGCCCGTTCGCTATACTGGGCGCGAAGGGCTCGTTCCTGCACGTCGCGCCGGGCGCTTTCCTCTTTTTCCTTCTCGCGGTCGAGCGTTTTTCGCTCCTCGAGCTCACGCTGGCGCGCGAAGATCTGCGCAGCGCTGCGTGACTTGTCCTGCTCGATCCCATTAAGCGTCTGGGCCACCTCACTCTGTTCGATCCAGAGCGGCAGGTAGCGATGGCTGAGACCGTCCCGGGTCATGGCCTCCGTCACTGCCGCGAGGTCGGCCACCGACGCATAGACGGCACCGCACTCGCCGCGTTTGACGGCAATGAATGCCCCATCTGCCGATGTCGGCGTCACGACCGGGGTGCCAGGCAATTCGTCCCCAACGCGGTCGGCGAGGCGGCTGAGAATTGCGGCATGCGCCTCGACGGCGTCCGTCGTAACCTGGCACAGGGCGCTCGACGTGTTCGGCACGACCACCAGGCCAAAGCCCTCGCCGGTGCGGCCTCGAACCCGCGCCTCGACGGCATTGGCTTTGGCGGCTTCCGCCTGTTTCACAGTCGCGAGTGCCGCCGCATCGATGACCTCTAGGCGAGCGAAGAGGTTCCCGTTGACAGCATCGACCAGGGTGATCATCCGGTCGACTGGCTCCCGCAAGAGGCGCTCGCGCTCGGCAAAGATGAGATCCTGCTTGGCGAGATCGTTCGCGCCACACGTCGCGAGCGGCAAGGCGAGCTTGGCTCCGAGGGCCGCGCTCCGGTCTCGGATCTGGCGGTTGAGGAAGACGTCGGAGAGTGGCGCATGGAACAGACAGGCAGCCGCACGCCCGTCCTCGAAGACCAGTTCGCCGCGTAGGTTGCGTACCACCGACGGGGCCTTGCCGCTGTCGTTGTACAAGACGATGAGGTCGCCGCGGCCACCCTCGATCAGAAAACGGCTCTTGGCTGTGATCACGCGTGCGAGCCGTGCCGCCTCGTCGATGCGCGCGCGCTTGCCGGCATACGCGTCGGTCAGCTCTTTCAGCCGCGCATCGGGCGTTTCGGCGGTGATACCAGCGATCTCAGCGACGAACCCGCCCAAGAAGGTTTGTAGATCCTGCGGGATCCCGCCCTTCAGCGTGGCTTCGGCCTCGCTTTGATCGCGCTTCAGACGTTCGACCAATGCGGTCCGGCTGCGCTCGGCCTGATCGCGCTCCCTCTGGCGCGCATCCTGCTCGCGGTCCCGGCGTTTGGCGGCGTCCTGATCGTTCAGCGCGGCTTGCGCCTTGGCGACCGTCTCTGGGGCGATCCAGATCGGGAGGTAGCGAAGTGAGACGCCATCCCGCGCCATGGCCTTGACCAGAGGGGCCAAGTCTTTTGCCGTGCCATAGACGGCCCCGCACTGCCCCCGTTTGACCGACAGGAAGGCTCCGTCGGTCGTTGCGGGGACCACGGTCGCGACGCCCCGAAGTTCGGCTTTCAGCAAGGCTTCGTAGGGCTGCAGAATCTGATCGTGAAGGGCCTTATCGCCACCCGCGATCCGGCAAATCGTGCGCGATCCGGTGCTGAATGCGAGGACGGTCAGACCATCCGAGGTTCCGCGTGCGACTTCGGTTTCGGCCTCGGCTGCGCGGATGCCCTCGGCCTGTCGTGCGGCCTCGATGTCGGACTTCAGAACTGTACCGCCGAGGGTGAAGACACCGGTATCGATGGCCGAAGCGATGGTCCTAAACAGGCTCGTCTGTGCCTGGAGCGCGCCACGCTCGAAGGCGATGAGATCGGCGCTCTGGAGTTGCGCGCTCGAGCAGGGAGCCAGGGTTTCCTTGATCGGCGCACCGAGCGTGCGGGCTTTCGCAACGAGCTGCTCCAGAGCAATGCGATCGGACGGCGCATCGGGCAGCGCACAAGCGACCGTGTGCTCCGGATCGAAGACGGGGTTGCCATCGAGGCCGCGAACGACAGACACGGCGCGCGGCGAGCTGTTGTAGAGCAGCAGGAGGTCGCCGGCATCGCCATCGACGAGGAACCGGTTTTTATCGGTGACGGCGCGCTGGACCGCCTCAGCCTGTAGCACCCGGGGTTCGATCTGCGAAAAGCGCTGTTGGAGCGTCTCGGCGATCCGGGGCAAATCCTGTGGCGCGGCCCCCTCCGACTGCTGCATCAAGACCGCGAGTTCCGGGCGAAGGTCGTCCGGCACCGGTCCGCTGAGGAGCGCTTGAACGCGCTTGCGCTGTTCGTCGAGGTTTCGCTGCGCCTGCAACCGTGTCGTGCGGTCTCGCTCGTCGACCCCGAGATCCGCCAGATAGGTCTCGTAGCGCCGTGCGACGGCGTCGATGCGCGTGGGCAACGAAGGGTTCGTGACGATCGCAATCGATGGAGCGGAGGATGTACTGCGACCAAGCCGGCTAGCGAGCGCACTTCCGAGGAACCCGTCGCCAGGCAGCCCCTCTGCTTCCGCAAACGCCGTGATCGCCCGGCGTGTGACACCGCCGTAGACGCCGTCCGCGTTCGCGTCCGCAGGGAGTTGGCCGGCGTTGCGCAGGGCTTCCTGCAGCCGCACGTGCTCCTCGATAGGGCGTTCGAGTTCCTGGCGGGCGGAGGGAGGGCCGTCGCGACGGACGCGCCCTGCCCAAACGTCATTCTGCCGCTTGTAGGCCGCTGCGATGCATGGGCCGCTTTTGGCTCGCAACGCTGCCGTGACCTTGCCGGTTTCAGGAACACGACAGGCCTCGATCGTACGCTTCACGAGGTCGTTCGATTCGGCCTTGAGTTCCGCGCCGGCGTCGGGCTTCAGGTGCCTCAAGGCGTAGAACGCCCGCGCCATTTCCAGATCGGTCCGTCGGAGGTTCGCATCCTCACAGATAAGGATCGGAAGGGGCGTGTTCGCCCGCTCGCAATCGAAGGACGGACCAAGATCGCGAGCCGGAGACACCGACTTCGTGGCCTGTACGACGCGCGGTGGTTCGGACAGGGCCACCGCGTCGCGTCGCAGCTCGTTCAGGCGTTTGCGCAGGCTGTCGGAGGTGTCGGTCTTCGTGCGTGCTTCGGCCTGGGCCCGTAGTCCACTGACCCGATCGAGAGCGGCCAGCCGGACAGCCTCCGCCTGGGAGAGCGCGCCGAGGTTTCCGATTTCGCGACCGATTGCATCCGTGTCGGGCGCGGTCGGCCCGGTCCGCGCGCTCAGCTGCTGCTCAATGCGACCCTGGATCCGAGCGACCTCGGCCCGCACGACGGGCGAGGCATCGCGCTGGAAGTTCGCGAGCGTTCCCTTCAGAACTTGAAGCTGCTCGGACCGTCCCTGCGCCTCAGCACGTGCTTGACGTAGCTCGCGGGCTTCACCGGTCTCTACATCGGCGACGATGACCCGAGTGCCAGAGAAATTCAGCTCGATCGCTTCACGTGGCTCGATGGCCTGGATGCGGCCGTTGCCGTCGCGGTAGGCGAAGGACTGGTTGCATGTGGTCGAGACCGACCAGCCGTTTTCATCGGGGGCGGTGCAACTGTATCCGCGCCGGAGATTCGGCTCGGTGAACCGCCGGCACTCTGTGAAGAACCCGCTGAGCCGACTGTCGTCCGGCCCGATACCGCGCTGGATCAATCCAGCGATGTCTGTGTTCCGCCGTGCCATGGCGCGATCCAGGCAGGAGCGATCCCCGTTCGGCAGGCGAGTCCAGGCCTCACGCGCGGCCTGTGATTGAGCCGCGCCGAGCAGTCCGCCAAAAATGTCGAGCGGGGTCACCTGCGCGGACGCGGACCCCATGGTCGTCGCCATGATCACGATCGGCCAGAGGCCGCGCATTCCACCCCAGGGCATGATCTTATCCCGCCACGCTCGACAGGTGATGTTTGGCTGGGCAGAGCGGCCTATTCAAGATTGCAAATGCCACAGTGGAGCGGATCATGAATCGCCATCAGTGACGCATGTGGGACTAATCAGTCCGCTTCATTCGGGTTTGACCGGTTGGCCGAGGATCTGACGCCTCGTCGAACCTCCGTGATTGACGGACGCTAGGATAGCGCGGGTCGACGAGAATCCAATTTACACGACATCCTGATTCGGCTGATCTCGCCGTCCTGAAACGAGCCTATGCACGGAGCCTACACGTGCACGCCGAAGCCACTCGACTTATGATCGACAGGCCGATCGGATCGTTTGAGATCGGCGAGCGAACTGACGAACGCTAAGCTGATGCCCGTCTGAACGCCAAGGAAAGTGTCGGAAGCGATCGATCCTCGGCGTCGTACCCTGGGTGTGAACGATGGGCCTGAAAGGGCTTCAATTCCGACAGGACATCGTCGGCAAAGCGTGAAGCCTGCTTGCGCAACTTGAGGATGAACTTCTAGTGTCTGCCCTACATGGGGGTTGGACGTGCAGGACGGCATTATAGAGATCGGATGCGAAGCGACGGAGCACGTCAGCCTCGCCTACCATGAGAACGCCATTCCGGTGATCCGAGAGATCGTCATCCGGAATGCCTCGGAGGACGATGTTCGGGGTGTCGAACTCAAGATCGAGAGCCGCCCGCCGGTCGTCCACCCTCTGACCCTGCTGATCGACCGGGTTCCAGCTGGTGGAACGCACCACATCGCGACACCGGACGTGCGTCTCGATGCGGGCCTGCTTGCAGGCTTTGCCGAGGCCAGCCGTCTTGAGTTGACGCTGACGTTGGCAGACGCGACCGGCGAACGGGCGCAGCATGTCGCGGATCTGCGCCTGCTGCCGCCCTCGCATTGGGGCGGAGGACGCAGCGCGCCGGAATTGCTCGCCGCCTTCGTCCGGCCGAACGACCCTGCCGTCGACATTATTCTACGTGATGCGGCGACGAAGCTCGGTGATGCCGGGCGTGAGACTGGGCTGAACGGCTACACGACGGCGAAGAAGTCTCGGGTGTGGGAGCTCGCGGAGGCGATCTGGGCCGCCGTCGCCGATCGACGCATCGCCTATGTGCTGCCGCCCGCAAGCTTCGAACAGGCGGGCCAAAAGGTCCGTGGTCCGAGCGACGTTCTCGACCGCAAGGTCGGTACCTGCCTCGACCTTTCGTTGCTCTATGCGGCCTGCCTCGAGCAGGCAGGGCTTAACCCGGTGCTCGTGCTGACCGTCGGACATGCGTTTGTTGGGCTATGGCTGAAGGACGAGGATTTCTCGAACGCCGCCGTCGACGACATGCAGGTGCTGCGCAAGCGGCGCGACCTGCAGGACATGATCTTTGTTGAGACGACGCTTCTGACCCATAACCCGCCGGCTTCGTTCACGGCGGCGACCAGCCAGGGTGGCGCTCACGTCGAAGAGACGGCTGCCGCGCCCCTTGAAGTTGCAATCGACGTCAGACGCTGCCGCCTTCGCAAGATCCGACCGATAAATCTCGGCGGCCCCAAACCGACCGACCTCGCACCGGTCGAGACGGCTCCCTTGAACCAAGGGCTGACCCGCCCGCCAGTATTTCAAGACGAGGAGGTCCGGCCGGCGGATGAGCCTGCAGACGGGCCCATCGATCGGCTCGACACGTGGAAGCGCAAGCTCCTCGATCTGACACTGAGAAACAAGCTTCTGAACTTCAAGCCGGGCAAGGGTTCGGTCCTGCTCGAATGCGCCGATGCCGGTGCGATGGAAGACCGGCTGGCGGCCGGTCGGGCTTTCAAGCTGATGCCGACGTCGGATGTCCTCGATGGGTCCGATGCCCGGAGCGCCGATCTCTACGCCCGACGACATTACGACGACGGTCGTCGCAGCTACCTCGCGGCGGCGCTTGCCCGTGATGAGATCTACACGACCTCGACCGAGGCCGATCTCGACCGGCGTCTGCTGGATCTCTACCGCCTCGCTCGCAACGGGTTCGAAGAGGGCGGGGCCAACATCCTGTTCCTGGCGATTGGTTTCCTGTCATGGACCCGTAAGGATGAAGAACCCGCCTACCGTGCGCCGCTCCTCTTGGTACCGGTTTCGCTGAAGCGGTCGAGTGTTCGGGCTGGCTTTCGCCTCGCCCTGCATGACGACGAGATCCGCATCAACCCGACCCTGCTGGAACTGCTCCGCGAGGATTTCCGCCTGCGGATGCCGGAGTTGGAGGGCGATCTGCCGCGGGATGCGTCCGGCATCGACGTCGACGGCATCTTCCGGATCGTTCGCAGCCACGTGCGCGACCTGAAGGGCTGGGAGGTCGTGCCCGACGTCGTGCTCTCCGCGTTCTCCTTCACGAAATACCTGATGTGGAAGGACCTCGTCGATCGTGC
The DNA here is from genome assembly GCF_022829745.1 of Methylobacterium sp. E-016. Classification (NCBI taxonomy): domain Bacteria; kingdom Pseudomonadati; phylum Pseudomonadota; class Alphaproteobacteria; order Hyphomicrobiales; family Methylobacteriaceae; genus Methylobacterium; species Methylobacterium sp. E-016. Next base: position 17,569 of record NZ_JAKSYF010000075.1, on the reverse strand, counting down.
CGAGCTCCTGAAGCGCAATCCGGTCGTACGCCACCTCATCGATACGCCGAAGCACGCCTACGGTGATGGAACGGCGTTTCCCGAGCCCTTCCGGCTGGATATGGAGCATCCGCCTGAGACCGTCTTCGCGCCGCTCTCGGCCGATTCTTCGCAGCTCTCGGCGGTGATCGCGGCGGCCAACGGCAAGGACTTCGTCCTGTTCGGGCCGCCTGGCACGGGTAAGAGCCAGACCATCGGCAACATGATCGCGCAGTGCCTCGCGCAGGGGCGGACCGTGCTGTTTGTCTCGCAGAAGACGGCGGCCCTCGAGGTGGTGCAGCGCCGTCTGCAGGAGATCGGGCTTGGGGACTACTGCCTGGAGGTTCACTCGACCAAGGCGCAGAAGTCGAGCGTGCTCGCCCAGCTTCGCCGAGCCTGGCACGAGCGCGCGACCCCGACGCAAGGGGATTGGGACCGGGCGACGAGCGAACTGACTCAGTTCCGCGACGAGCTCAATGGGCTTGTGGCCGCTCTGCATCGCCGGCGCGAGAACGGCTTGACCGCCTACGAAGCGTTCGGCCACGTGGTCGCTGCGGGCTCCGCCGAGCCGCTGGTCACGCTGACATGGCCCGATCACCACGCGCATGACGAGACCATGCTCTCGACCCTGCGTGCGGCTTGTCGCGAACTGCGCCCGGTCCTCGCCGCCGTCGGATCGCTCGTCGATCATCCCCTTCAGGGGATCGAGGCCACGCAGTGGTCGCCGGTCTGGCGCAGCGACATACAAGCGTCGATCAAAGCCCACGAGCAGGCCCTCGTCGCCCTGCGTGGTAGCGGCCACGCGTTCGCGGAGGCAATCGGCCTTTCTAATCTCCTATCGACGTGGTCGGGAACCCGCGGTCTCGTCGTCCTGGGGGCCTATCTCGTTCGTGCCGACGCCCGTTGCGGAGCCGCTTTCCTTGCCGATGGATCTGGTGACCTGCGCCGGGCCGTGGCCGCGCGCGAGCGCTTCCAGACCGTGAAGGCCGAGCGCTTCAGTCGGCTCGCCGGACGCTATCGTCCGGGGATCCTCGATCAGGATCTGCCAGCGCTTTTGGCCGAATGGATCGCCGCGCAGGGGGCGAACTTCCTGGTCCGCGGCGGTCGCATCAAGCGCGTTCAGAACCAAGTGCAACCCTACTCGGAAGGTGCACTGCCGGCCGATCTGGGCCCGGATCTCACTGGCCTGATCGAGATCGCCAAGCACGTCCGTACCGGCTGCGTCGAAGAGGTGCATCTCGCCGCGCTTGGTACGCCCTGGAACGCGCCTGAGACCCTAGCTGACGCATTCCAAGGTCCAATCGAATGGGCGAAGAAGGTCGAGCAGCTTCTCGATATTCTCGGTCCGCAGGCGTTGGGTGTGGAGAGGCTGCGTTCCCACGTCGTGGAACTCGTCCAGCGCGAAGCCCGCGCGCTCGCCGAAGGCGGTCGCATCGCTCAGGCCTACCGTGCCTTCACGCAAGATCGCGCATCCGCAGTCGCGTCGATGAAGCAGCTCAATGCGCTCGCTGGTCGAAGCGAGTCTGAAGAGCCGCTTGCCACTGATGCCGACTGGATCACAGCGAGCGTGGCTCAGTGCCATCGTTGGACCTCGGGGCTCGGCAGAGCCCAGGGCTGGTGCGCTTGGCAAGCGGTTGCACAGAACGCGCGGAACGCCGGACTGACACCGCTGATCGAAGGCCTTGAAGACGGCCGCGTTGCGCCAAACTTTGCCGAAGCGTCGTTCGAGACCGCTTATGCGCGCTGGTGGATCGATCGTGTCGTCAGCGACGATCCGGTTCTGCGTCGGTTCCTTCCCGAGCGCCACGAGGACGCGATCGAGCGCTTCCGCGCAGCGGACATTCGGGTCGGCGAATTGTCGAAGCGCGTGGTCCGCTCCCGGCTCGGCGGTGGCATCCCGGGGCCCAATGCGTTCGGGGCCGATCCAGAGTGGGGTACGCTGTCTCGTGAATTGACCAAGCGATCGGCGCACATGCCGTTGCGCAAGCTGTTCGGCAACATGCCCACGGCCCTGACCCGGCTGACGCCATGTGTGATGATGAGCCCGCTCTCGATCGCGCAGTACCTGCCGCCTGAGAAGGAACCGTTCGACGTCGTCATCTTCGACGAGGCGTCGCAGATCTCGCCCTGGGACGCCGTCGGTGCGATTGCCCGTGGCAAACAAGTCGTGATTGTCGGCGATCCTGAGCAGTTACCGCCGACCAACATCGGCGATCGTGGCGTCGACGATATCGAGGACGGATCGGACGTCTCCGATCAGGAATCGATCCTGAACGAGTGCCTGGCCGCCAACATCCCTCGGCGCAATCTCGATTGGCACTACCGCAGCCGCCATGAGAGCCTGATCGCCTTCTCGAACCAGCGCTACTACGGCGGTCGCCTCGTGACCTTCCCGTCGCCGGTCACGGACGATCGCGCTGTCCGGCTGACACTGGTGCCAGACGGCCTCTACGAGCGCGGAGCCGGTCGCGTGAACCGACCGGAGGCGCGGGCCGTCGTCGCCGAGATCGTGCGGCGGCTGCGCGAGCCAGCCTTCGCCGGCGAGCGGCGCTCGCTCGGTGTCGTCACCTTCAACGGCGAGCAGCAGCGCCTGATCGAGAACCTGCTGGACGAGCAGCGCCGCGCGCATCCCGACTTGGAGCCGTTCTTCGACCGTGAGCGCTGGCACGAGCCGGTCTTCATCAAGAACCTCGAGAATGTGCAGGGCGACGAGCGCGATGTCATCATTTTCTCGGTGGCAGTCGGTCCCGATCAGAACGGGCGGCCGGTCAGCACGGTGTCTTCGCTGAACAAGGAGGGCGGCTATCGCCGCCTCAACGTCGCGATCACCCGGGCACGACGCGAGCTGATTGTGTTCGCTTCACTGCGTCCTGAGCAGATCGACCTCGGGCGCACGGGCGCGCGGGGTGTGCGCGACTTCAAGCACTTCCTGGAGTTTGCCGAACGCGGACCACGCGCCCTCGCCGAGGCCTTCGCGCCTACGGGTGGCGATGTGGAGTCACCGTTCGAGGCAGCGGTAATGACGGCGCTTCAAGCCAAAGGCTGGACGGTTCACACGCAGATCGGCGTGTCGGGCTTTCGGGTCGATCTTGGGATCGTCCATCCCGATGCGCCTGGCCGCTACCTCGCCGGCGTCGAATGCGATGGTGCGACCTACCACAGCTCCGCGACCGCACGTGACCGCGACCGGCTCCGTGAGCACGTGCTGACGGATCTCGGGTGGCGCATCCGCCGTGTCTGGAGCACGGAGTGGTGGATGGATGCGGGCAGTGCGCTCGCCAAGCTCGATCAGCGTCTGAACTCGGATCTGGAGGCCGACCGTCAGAATGCGGCGTCTGCAGCGGCTCTTGGGGAGGAACTCGAAGACGAGGCGCTGGACCTGGAGCGCTCGAGGTCGGTCGCTGAGCCTCTCGCCGTCGCACCCGATGAAGACGGTCCGGTGGAGCCAGCCAACGACCCTCTCCCTGTGACCGAAATCGTCGAATCACCGCGTCTGTATGCGGATCAGGTGCCGTCCCCGCGATCGACGGCCTTCGCCGTTGCCCCGCCTAACCCCGAAGCGCCCTACCGCATCGCTGATCTTACTGATCTCGGCATCCCGATCGAACCAGAGCGGTTCTACGATGCGACATACAGGCGGCTGCTGACCGCGATGATCGCGCATGTGCTCACCGTCGAAGCGCCGATCTACGAAGACGCTCTGGTCCGCCGCATCGCGCGAGCCCATGGCATCCAGCGCGTGGGGCATCTCGTGCGCGAGGCGATCTTGGATCAGATCGATCCCACCGTTGCACGCACGGACGACGACGGCCGTGCGCTTCTCTGGCCGCCTGGGCAGGAGCCCATGTCGAGATGGCCCTATCGCCCAGCCGATCCCGGCGCTCGCGGTCACGCTGATACGCCGATGCCGGAGCTGGTCGCCTTGGCCGGCACGTCGCGATCTGGAGCGTCGGAAGCTGAGCGGGTTCGCCTCATGGCTCAGAAACTTGGTTTATCCCGTGTCGAGGCATCTACGCGACTACGCCTCGAACGGGCGAGCGAACTCGCACGCCGAGGGACGACCACTTGAATGACACGTGGTGGTCGGTGCCTTCGTAGCCCCTTCGCTGCTCGTGGATTGCTGCTGTCGCCACAGCGGCTTTGTCTCTAGGCCTGCTGCCCGCCTTCGTGTCGGTCGTGCTCACGGCCGTCCGCCCATATCAAAAGCATCAATTAGTAAGCCTTTTGAGAACTACGACTCGGGAGGTGACAGACATGCCACGCCTACCCATTCCTCCGACCACAATAGGCTCTGCCATACGGCAGCAGGCAACATGCTGTGTGTTGACGGGAGCAGTAGCCCTGAGGCCAAGCCGGAACGTATACTGGCTCGAGCCTAAACCCATGACGGTCGCCATGTCTATGCGATGCTGCTGATCGCGCTGGTCGTGCCGTTGGATGTGGCGGCGATCGTTCGCGCTCAAGATCTCGCAGATCGAGCGGTCGTTGGCCTCGTAGGCGAGAGGTTTGAACCGCGCGATCAGGATTTACAGGTAGTGCCTACCAGCTTCTATCGGGACGATGTTCTGAGCTATCGCAGCGTGGCCGAGCTTCGCGAGGGTCGTCAACCGCCTTGCGGAGGCCGCGTGCGCGAAACGCGCAGGCCGCCTATAGGACACCGTTTGCGTGATCGAGACGCGCTCGTTCATGGCCTGGATGGTGCGGCGGTTAAGGCTCACGCGACAACTAATGTGGATGTTGGCCCAAAAGGCCGGCATGCGTATCGCGACATAAAGGATACCGTCGTTGTTGTGTCTTTTGTACGCGAAAGCGGTATCGATATGAACCGATTTTGACGGCAAGTATCCAAGTTCAGGTCCCGTCGGGGCCGCCCAAGATCCGTGTGCGCCTAACAGGAGGCAAAATGCAATCCACCCAATGTACTTCATCGAAGTCCGCTAGAATTACCTTGTCACCGTAGGCAGCCTCCCTCAGCGACGTTTCCGATGCGCTCCAGGAAGACATCAGCTTTATCGTCTCGCTTCGTCCGCGCTGCGATGGCTCTTCGAAGCTCGGCGCGGACGTTCGAGAGCGGTGAAGACGATCGTGGGTCCGTTCGGGTTAATCGGGGTGGTCCTCGATGATCTCGAGGTCCGAAAGATCCCTTGCCGCGAAGGCACGCAGCCGATCCGTCCTGGTCTACGATCCTGGTCCTCGTGGTTCGCATCGTTGACCAATCCGAAGCGCGACGGAAGTTGAAGGCGTCTGTCGGCGGTTCAGTCAGACCTCACGCAACGGCCTTGATCGATGCGCTCGGACGGCCTTGGCCGTGTGCCACGGGAGCTTCAGGCTCCCCCTGATCCGCGTGGTCCCCGAGTTCGTCGGCTTCTTGGCCGAGAGCCGTTGCAAGCAGTTGCGCGCGCCAAGCCCAAAGATCGCGCTCGCGACGGACCTCGTCCGACAGCTGCTGTTCAAGGGCGAGGGCGATGCGCAAGAGGTCAAGATCGTTGCGAAGGTCGGTCGTGCGCTGACGCTCCTCTGCGAGGGTATCCCGAAGAAGGGCCAGGACCGCATCGCGCTTGCTGAGATCCGCCTTCAAGGCTTCAGGGCTGGCAGGTGCAGGGGTCACCAGCCGGTGCTTGAACGACGGCGTTCCGTCGCCGTCGTGCGACCGCATGACCGGGTCTGCCTCACGCGAAGTCTGAGGCGCACGGCCGGGTTGCGGCAGCTCCGCACGCACGCGCTCAACGTCAAACCCAGTACGAGGGCTTTCGGTCGTTTTCGAGTGGTCGACGGACTTCAGCGGCTCGGCCGGAAAGGGCGCGGCGGCCGGGAGGCCTTCCTCATCCAACACCAGGCCGTGCAGCATGGCGAAAACCGCGTCGCCGTCGAGCCGGGTCAGGTCGAAGCCGCTTGCGGCAGAAATCCCCTCCCAGCGGGCGCGGCCGGTCGCGGACTGGCCGACGAAGGCCATCGACCAGTTCGTGAAGCTGCGGCTCTTGGCCGGGCCGCATTGCAGAACCGTCACGTCGCCGTGGCGCGGGTCGCACTGGATGCGCTCGAAGGTGCTCTCGACGCCCTGCTGCGGGCCTTCCAGCACCTGCGCGAACGCGCCTGCGTTGAACATCAGCGCACCGGTGACGTCGACCTTGGCGTTGTTGCGCTGAGACGCGGCCAGGATTTGCGAGACGGCTTCGGCAACCTCGGCGTCCGTTCCCTGCAGGTGGTTCTTGCTGGCATAGACGAGGCGGTAGAGATCACTCACGACGAAAAAACTCCAGGCGGAAAGATCGGTCAGTAGGCTGTGAGGTCGGCGGAAAGGAACTTCAGAACCTCGGACGCAGGAACCGGCTTGCTGATCAGGTAGCCCTGAACATCGGTGCAGCCCTCCGCGCGGATGCGCTCCATCTGGTCAGCCGTCTCGACGCCCTCGGCGACGGTGGTCATGCCGAGGCTCTTGCCGAGGCCGGCAATGGCGCGAATGATCGCCTCGCCATCGCGCTTGCCGGACAGATCGCTCACGAAGGATCGGTCGATCTTGATCTTGTCGAAGGGAAAGCTGCGCAGGTAGCTTAGGGACGAGTAGCCGGTGCCGAAATCGTCCATCGACACGCGCACACCAAGTTCGCGCAGGCGGTGCAAAGTCTGTAGGGTTTTCTCGCTATGCTGCAGGAGGACACCCTCGGTGATCTCCACCTCGAGGCGCGTGGCGGGCAGCCCGGAGGCGGCCAGCGCCGACATGATCATCTCGACGAGCCGCTCGCTCTTGAACTGGGCCGGCGAGACGTTGACGGCGACCGAGAGTGGGGCGGGCCAGGTCACCGCATCGCGGCAGGCTTGGCGCATGACCCATTCGCCGATCGGTACGATCAGGCCGATCTCCTCGGCCAACGGGATGAAGTCGAGGGGCGAGACCATCCCGCGCACCGGGTGCTGCCAGCGGATCAGCGCCTCGCAGCCCACCAGCCGGTTGCCTTCCAATTGAAGCTGCGGCTGGTAGTGTAGCTGGAATTCACGACGCGCCAGCGCTTGGCGCATGTCGAGTTCGAGTTGCCGGCGCGCCTGCATACGCGCATCCATCTCCGGCTCGAAGAAGCGGTAGGTGGCTCGCCCGTCGAGCTTGGCCCGGTAGAGTGCAAGGTCGGCGTTCTTCAGGAGAGTGTCGGCATCGCTGCCGTCGCCAGGGGCGAGCGCAACGCCGACGCTGGCACCGATGGTGAGCAGGTGTCCATCGACCATGTAGGTCCGACCGATCAGATCAACGAGGCGGCGGGCCAGCGCCTGGGTGTTGGCCGCCTCCTGGACGCCGGTCTGCAGGATCACGAACTCGTCGCCGCCGATCCGGGCCACGGTGTCGGTCGGCCGCACGGTGGAGCGCAGTCGATCGGCGACCTTTTTCAGCAGGGCGTCACCCATCGGATGGCCCAGTGTGTCGTTGACGGGCTTGAACCGGTCGAGGTCGATCAGCAGGACGGCACACGCCTCGCCGGTACGCTGCAGGCGCTCGATCGATGCTTTGAGGCGCTCGCGCAGGAGAAGCCGGTTGGGCAGGCCCGTGAGCGGATCGTGCCGGGCCATCTCGTCGGCTTGAACTTCGGCGGCCCGACGCGCGGTGACATCCTCGAACGTGATTGCCCATCCCTGATCGGCGACGGGATACACGCCGATACCCAGGAGGCATTCCTGAAGCGTCATCTCGAAGGTTGCGCTTGTGGCTTGTGCAAAGGCATGACGCAGCTGAGCGCGCACGTTTTTCCAATGATCACCTGCGCTCTTGCGAACCCTGCGAAGGACGTTCCGGATGGAAGCGCCTTCGGCAATCGATCCGTCTAGCCTGCCGAGAAGGTTCAGCGACTGACCAGAGGCAAGGATGACGCGCCCGCGCTCGTCGATCAGCAACAGGCCATGCCGAACAGAGTTCAGGTAAGGCAGCAACATCGGAAATGCCGTGGCGACGCTCCGAAGGCTGGAGTGATCGGGTGCCACCTCGTGCGCCGGTGAGGACACAACGTGTAAGGGCGAGAGCATCTTGAAGCCTTGAGGTCACACCCGCTCTGATCATCAGTGCACACGAGCGATCAGCCCAATCCTAGCGCGCAGTTGATAAAGCTTTCTTAATTGATCTCCTCCACTTCCGTTAAGACGAATTTTTCACAAGCTCCGACAGCGCTTGATCTTATCTCCGTTGAGCTAGACCGACCTCGTTTGAGGAGACTTGCGTTGGCAAACGCTCGCGGAGGCTGACGGCTACGGTTCGGTGAGGGCGTCAGGCGCACCCGGCCGTGGAACGAGGTCTGTGTCTGGCTGCTCCACCAGTATGGGGCGAGACCACATGCGGGCGGCGATCTCACGCTCCTCGGTTCCCATGGCATCGGCATAGATCGCCGTCGTGGCGATGTCGGCGTGTCCGAGCCAGCGCTGCAGCAGGTTCAACGGGATCCCTGAGCGTAGGGCGTGCACACCGAAGCCATGGCGCAGTCCCTTGGGCGAGGCGGCGGTCGCCCCGACTTCTGCGCGGGCCATCACCGCCTTCACGTACCGCCACGCGGTGGTTCGCCCGATCGGCCACAACCGATCCGAGGGACGCCCAATGCCGTGAACCTGCCGAACCGCGGTCAGAAAAGCGAGTGGGACGGGTACCTCGCGCACGATGCCGGCGCGGCGTTTCTTCAGGCTGCGGACCGAGACCATCCCACCCTCGATGTCGAGATCGGCGTGAGTGAGGTTCAGCGCTTCGGTGATCCGGCACCCAGTCCAGGCCAGCATCAGACAGAGCGTTCCGATCTCCGCCGAACACGCAGCGACCGCGGCCACGAAGCGCTCGCGCTCGCTGGCGGTCAGATATTTGCGCCGGCCGCCGCCGGTGTAGAGCGACAGGGTCGAGGCCTGCACCGTTCGGGACATCGCGAAGGATCCTGAAGCCGACCACAGCGGCGAAGCTGCGCGCGGAGCGTTGGAACGTATTTGCCAATTTTGTTCCACGCGGTGGCCGGGGCGCTACGCGCCTCGGGGCTCGTCAGAACCATCAAGCTGATACTCCGCATCCAATGTGAAGATCAAGCGTATAAGCACAGTCGTTTCAAGGACGTAAACAGAATTGGCAATTTCGTTCCGCGAATCGCTGTAGGATTATGTCCGAATCGCCACGGTGGTAAAGCTGTTCGAGCGATTCGGGGGGCGTGGCGTAACCTTCGATTGCCACGCCAGCCACGCCGGTACATCGCTCGGGCTTGTGGACGCATGCCGATGTCTGCCCGAGGCGACGAAACGTGAACAGATCTTTTGCGAACGCAGAGCGACCTCATCAGAACGCATCGCCCTCAAATCCCGAAGATCCGGTGGTTTTGAGACAGATCTGCGCAAGCACTCGGACGGCACTCTGTCTCGCACGGTGTTCGCCGAACCAAGTCCAGCCGAAAGGCTGCCTGTGCTAAAGTAACGCCAACACTTGAGCTAGCGATGAATGGCATGTCGATGCAACTGGCTGAGGCGAACGCCCCTGGGCTGCAGCACTACGACGATCTCCTGACGCTGACCGGGCGACGGTACCGTTTCACCGACGGTCGCTGGGCCATCGGGATCGTGCTGGGCATGCTCGACCAACGGACGGGGTGTCTCCCGATCGGGCTCGTGGACGCACGGAACGCCTACTGGGCGGAGACGCTGTACTACGACGCCAACCGGCGTATGATCGACGTCTACGATCAGGCGCGGTGGAGCGCCTTCGTCGAGACCTACGCCGGCGGCGGATGGCTACTCGCCCTGGTGAAAGGGCTCGGCGGCGTCTCGCTCGTGTTTGCCGGAACCGTCGGCTCGGTCGCCCTGGACAGCCTGCGGTTCTTTCTGGTCCCGGCGATCTTGTTCGGGCTCGTCGGCCTCCTCGTGTATGGGCTGATGGGCTACGTGCTGGTGCAGATGGTGCTGCAGGTCCTGCCGTACCTTGTGGGAGGCCTTCTCGCCTGGGGGGGCCTGTGCGGGATCCTCGCATTCGAACGCCACAAGCGCTGCGATCGCATCAGCCTCGCCCTTGAGATCATCATCGAGCGGCAGTTGCGGCCTGTTTTCGGCTGAGCGCTTCGCTGCGCCGCCCATCGAACAATCCCATCTGGAGACGGATATGTGCAAGCGGATCACCGCATCGCTGATGTTCGTCGGTGCCCTGGGCATTGGCGTAGCTCAGGCTGACGACTGGCAAAAGCTGACCTACTCGGACCCAAGACATCCCTCTGCCTACTCGGTGGCGGTGACGCCGCTGTGGCAGAGGGAACTCGCAGACAAGCCGTTCTACCAACTGCATGCCGTGCGCTTTGAGATCGAGGGTACGACATACCTCGTCAGTGTCGCCTTCGCAGGCGACATTTGTGCAATGGGCGCAAACGGGCGCAACGCTGTCGCCGAGCCCGCGATCTGTCCGACCCGGGTCGATGTCATCCGCGGCGGGAAAACCGTTCGGACGGTCCGGTCCAAGGTGTGCTCGGTTGCGCCACTTCCGGAGGACACGACGGCGAACCCAACGGATGCCACGGAGGTTGCGTTCGATGCTGCTTCGAAGACGATCCGCTTCCGATCGCGGTTGAACGGCCAATGGCTTCGCTCCTGCCAGCGCCAGGTGCGGCTTCCCTGAGGCGGCGGCCCCGCCGAGTTCGTCGAGCTAGAGGCAGGCGGGCGGCGAGGGCTGACCCAGCAACGCTTGGATCCCATCGGCGTTGGTCCGAAAGGATAGCGCGAAGGACCAACCATCGTGACGCCGAGCAAGATCGAAACCGCGCCGCCGCCGGAGCGGAAACGGTTGGCATTGTTCCTCGACGGTACGTGGAACACGCTCGACGACAACACCAATGTCTGGCGATTGAAGGCGTTGTGCGCTCAGCGCGCCACCGATGGCGTACGCCAAGTCGCCTACTACAGTCGGGGCGTGGGCACGACCGCAACCGAGAAGTTGCGAGGCGGCGTCCTAGGTGTCGGCCTCGAACGCAATGTCTCACGGGCCTACGAATGGTTGGTCGAGACTTTTGAGCCGGGCGACGAAATCTTCATCTTCGGCTTCAGCCGTGGGGCATACACGGCACGCAGCCTGGCCGGGTTCATTGCCCTGTGTGGCCTGCTGAAACCCGGGGCTCCGCTCGGGACAGGTCAGCTGTTTGACCGATACCGCCGGGGCGACGAACGGCGCACGATCCGTTGGCTGAGAAACCACGATCGGGACGGCACGCTGATCGACGCCACCCGGGAAGAGCGCTGGATGGTGTCTTACGCGATGCCGGTGCAGATCAAGATGGTCGGCGTCTGGGACACGGTCGGCTCGCTCGGCGTTCAGACCACCCGGATCCCCGGTCTCGACAAGATCCCGGGCCTGAGCCGGTCGGGCTACGCGTTCCTGCACACCGGGCTGCGGTTGCCGATCGAAAACGGCTACCATGCCCTGGCGATCGACGAGCGCCGCGCGTCGTTCGCTCCGACACTTTGGACCAAGAAGTTCCGCGATGGTGTTCCGTTAAGCGAGATCGCCCCGCCGCGCGACGTCGCGAACGTCGAGCAGCGCTGGTTCGTCGGCGCGCACGCCAATGTCGGCGGTGGCTATCGCGACGACCTTTTAAGCCAGCTTCCGCTCCACTGGATCATGGAAAAGGCGGCCGGCCATGGCTTGGCATTCCGGGCCGATGTCATCCTAGAGACCGGTGTGCTGGATGTGCATCCGCGCGATAGCTACGGCGCGTTCGGCTACGGACTGTACCACCACGTCAGCAAGCCATTCGACCGCATGATCGGTGCGCCGCCGCAATCGGCGAACGGCGAACGCGACGAGGTCGTGAACGAGACGATCGATGCGTCCGTGTTCGAGCGCTGGCGCACCGATCCGTCCTATCGGCCGCCGAATCTGTTGGAATGGGGTCGTCGCCACGGCGTCGAGCCTGGCGCACTGACAGACGCCGTTTTCGCCCACGACCTGAAGACCGTCGTACCCGTGACACCGGAGGCCGAAGCCCATGGCCCGTCCGAGTGACACCACACTGCCCGTAAATCGGACGGTGCATTCCTGGGAATGCGACCATCAGCAAGCGCCAGACCCGGACGTCATCGTTTGGACCGACATCGAGAGGTTCGATCGCCTGTGATGGCTGGCCGGGCCACCTCCGCGCGAACTCTCGGACGTCCTCTGGTGCGGATCGTATCCCACATGAGCATCGGGCGGCCTGATTAGCTTTGCATCGGCAATCAAATTGGAAAGCTGGGTCTTAAGCTCAATGATGTCCAAGGCGTCATTATGCCACTGAAAATGCTCGGTTTTTCGTTTTTGTGATGACCAAAGCCCGCCGTCGCGATCGCCTCGGCACAAGGTGTACGCAAATCTTGGTTTTGCATACATCGCTGAGCGAGCGAGTATTTTATCGAAGAACCTACCCTGCGGTCGCCGAGCTGGCTGCACAGGATCTGCACGACGTTCCTAAGACCCTGCACGGATCGTCCCTCAGGGATGCCTGAGACGATCGCATTCATCGGCGGTGAGCTGTCGACGTCATTTTCGCCCCAAGATGCCATGGGGTGTGGCGGCGGCTGGCTTCGCCGCCAGCATGCCCGCGCTAGGCGGTCTCCCAACTTGCAGAGGCCGAGATGACATCACACTCCTTGAGCGCACCCACGCCGACGATTTCTCACCCCGGTCCCAAGCTCGTGCTCGCCGCCGTCGTCGCCCTGCTCGGCGACCGCCTATTCTACGTCCACGCCTTGGGCATATCGCTGGTCGTATTTTTGGCGGCGATCGCGGCTGCGGCCCTGGTGGCTGTAGGTTCACGGCTACACTGGCGTCGGTATGCCATCGCATTCGTCCTGCTGATCGCGGGCCTCGCCCCCCTCGCGGAAAGCGTCAGTCTGCTGTCCCTCGGCTTCGGTATCGTTGGTTTAGCCATGTCGGTCGCCATTCTGACGGGTGGCCTGGAAGGCGGTGTAGCCAGAACGGTCAAGGCGGCAGCTGGGATCGTTCTGGCCGGCCCGTTCGACCTGCCCGCGGACCTGTACGACGTCGCGCGCCGGACCATCGGAAGCAGGCGAGCACCGCGAGCAGCGGTTCTGATCGGCTGGCTTATACCGCTCGCGCTCTGCGTCGTCTTCGCCGCGTTGTTTGCTACGGCCAACCCGGTCCTCGTGGGCTGGGTCGTGGACATGCCGTGGTCGGTCCTGATCCCGCGTCTCGATCTGCTGCGCACTCTACTTTGGCTCTGCCTCCTGGCGGTCGTCTGGGCCTTCGTCGTTCCGCGCGGATCGGGGCGATTGGACGTAGCAGGCGCAGCGCTCACGCAGTCCCCGTCGGCGGACGTCGCACCCGTGCTCTCAGGTGTGCTCGACCTAACAGTGGTTTTGCGCTGCTTCGTCCTGTTCAACCTGCTCTTCGCCGTGCAGTCGGCCACCGACGTGGCCTATCTCTGGATCGGGTTCGCCTTGCCCCCTGGCGTGACCCACGCAGCCTATGCGCACCGTGGGGCCTACCCCCTGATCGCGACCGCACTGCTCGCGGCAGCGTTCGTGCTCATCGCTTTGCGTCCCGGTGGCGTTGGCGAGCGCTCGTCGGCGATCCGCATTCTCGTCTGCCTGTGGATCGGTCAGAACGTTCTGCTGGTCACCTCGGCAATGCTGCGGCTCGACCTCTACGTCGAGGCCTATGGGCTGTCGCTCCTGCGCCTCGCGGCCCTGATCTGGATGGCGCTCGTCGGCGTCGGTCTCGCGCTGATCCTCGCCCGCATCATACTTCGACGCGGCAACGGTTGGCTCGTTGGAGCCAACGCCCTGGCACTAGCCACCACATTATACGCCTGCGCGTTCGCCAATTTTTCCGGCACGGTGGCGGACTTCAATGCGGCGCACCGGCTCGACGCAGGGCAGGCGTTCGATCTGCCGTACGCAGCGAGCCTCGGGGCTGCAGCGATCCCTGCCATTGATCGCGTGCTGGCCGATGGCGATGGACCTCTCACGGTGGACGCTCGCCAATGGCGGTGGAGGCTTGCTGCCGCCCTCCGGCAGCGGATGGGGGATTGGCGCGCCTGGACATTCCGTGACCAGCGTCTTCTGAACTACCTTGCCGCGCATCCTGACGCGCCAGTTCCGGCGCGGTGAGCTTCCAACTGATCAGCACGGCACGCCAGACATGAACCGCAGCATCCTCGTCGTCGACGACGATCCGCACATCCGCGAAGTAATCTGCTTCGCGTTGGGCAAGGCGGGACACGTGACCCAAGCCGCCGATGGAGGCGAGGCGGCGCTAGCCGAGTTCGACCGGCAGCCGCCGCGCCTCATCGTCCTCGACGTCGGGCTACCGGGCATCGACGGTTTGGAGGTTTGCCGCCGGGTACGACGAAGTTCCGACGTGCCGATCCTGTTTCTCTCGGCTCGCGACGAAGAGATCGACCGGGTGCTCGGGCTGGAGATTGGTGGCGACGACTACGTCACCAAGCCGTTCAGCCCGCGCGAACTCGTCGCCCGGGTCGGCATCATCTTGCGGCGGGTCGAGGGACAACGTTCGGTCATGGAGGGCGACGGGGTCCTGCGCCGCGGTAGCCTCGTTCTAGATCCACCGCGGCACGCAGCGGCCTACGGCAGCGTCGCCTTGGCATTGACGGCGGTCGAGTTTGCGATGCTTCGGGCGCTCGCCGTGCGTCCTGGTCACGTCCTCAGCCGAGACCAGCTGATGGATGCCGCCTATAGCGGGCGCGTGCATGTCTCGGACCGCACAATCGACAGCCATGTCCGAAACCTCCGCGCGAAGCTGGCCGCGGTCGGCTGTAGCGACGCGATCGAGACCATACACGGCGTCGGCTTCCGCCTCGGACCATGCGGTGCGCGGGCGTGAGCGCCAAGAACATTGTCGCGCGAGCGCCGCGGGAAAAGTGGCGGCCGACACTCGGCCTCGTTGTTCTGGCGCTGTTGCTGTCTGTGGCAGCCCTACCGCTGCTCGGCCTGTCCTTCGTGCGACTGTACGAGAACCAACTCGTGCGCCAAGCGGAGGGCGAGCTGATCGGCCAGACCATGGTGTTAGCGACTGTGATCGCGCGCGAGATCGCCAGGGATCCTGCGCGCGACATGTTGCTCGGCCCGGTCGTGCCGAAGGTGGATCCGGCCGCGATCGAGCCGGCGCTGGATCTCACCACCGACCCCATCCTCGGTCGCCGCCCGAGCGCTGCCGACGCCCCGAGCCTCTCACCCGCCACCGCGGCCCTGGGGACGCGCCTCGCTCCGCTCTTACCACCCATCCGAGCCGTGACGCTCGCCGGCTTTCGCGTCCTCGACCGCGACGGCATCGTTCTCGCCGGCGGTGACGAGGTCGGTCGCTCGCTTGCGGGTGTCGAGGAGGTCGCCACGGCATTGCAGGGGCGGTTTCGGGCGGTCATGCGGGTCCGCATTTCGAAACATCCACCACCGCCCTTGTACGCGATCAGCCGCGGCACCAGCGTGCGGGTGTTCGTGGCGATGCCAGTGCTGGTGGATGGCCGCATCGCTGGGGTCGTGTACGCGTCGCGCACGCCCGACAACGTCGTGCGGCTGCTCTACGGCGAGCGCGGCAAGGTCGTCCTTGCGTTACTGATGGTGATGGTTTTGACAGGGACCGTTGCCCTCGTCTTCACCCGGGCGATTGGTCGGCCGATCACGGCTTTGAAGGCGCGGGCCGCGGCGATCGGGCAAGGTGCGCCGGTCACCTCCGCCCCCGAGGCCCGGTTCGGAACGCGCGAGATCGCGGCACTCGCTCATAGTTTCGAGACGATGGCACTGCGCCTGCGCGAGCGCTCGGACTACGTCGCGACATTCGCCAACCACGTCTCGCACGAACTGAAGACACCGCTCACTGCGATCCAAGGGGCGGCCGAGCTACTTCAAGAGGACGAGGATGGGCTGGGGTCGGCGATGAGTACGGCCGAGCGGCGGCGGTTTCTCGCAAACATCGTAGCGGACGCCAATCGTCTAAACGCCCTGCTGCGGCGGCTGCGGGAACTCGCCCGCGCCGAAACTGCCTCGCCTGCCGGGCACACGACCTTACAGGAGATCACGGCGGATCTGATCGCCCGTTTCGCGAAGATCGAGATCCGCGCCGAGGGTACGCTGGAGCAGCCGTTGCCGCTGTCGCCGGAGGATGCCGGCATCGTGTTCGGGCATTTGGCCGACAACGCAGCTCGGCATGGTGCATCGACCCTGCGGCTCGACGTGATGATCGCCGGTGACATGCATTGCGTACGCATCGTCGATGATGGTCGCGGGATCCTGATCCGCGACCGCGAGCGGGTGTTCGAGCCGTTCTACACCACACGACGGGAGGATGGGGGGACCGGCATGGGGCTGAGCATCGTTCGAGCGATCCTGCAAGGACGTGGCGGATCAATCGCGGTCGTACCGGTGGTAGATGGGACGGCATTCGAGGTCAGGCTGCCCCACCCTTCGAAAACTTAGGACGGTCTGCTTACCGCTCGCGGGTTTGAGAAGATGGATTTGCCGGCTGCGAGGTAGCGGCCCGTTCACAAAGAGCAACGAACCCGATCCCGGCAACGTAGGCCACGAGGTTCCAAAGCGAGAAAATACGCCCGAGGAGCAATGCTCCCGGCAAAGTCAGTCGGAACGCATCGAGTGAGGGTTCGTGGTAGAGGCGTAGCAGTTCAGTGCTGAGCGTCATGAAGCCGGATAAGCATACTGTAGCCGTGATCGACTGGCTGGCAAGAAGCGCTGCGCAGAGGCAGTAAATCATGGCTGCCCAGAGAACGGAGCCGCCGTACTTGAGCGCGAAACCATTGAGGCCGAGGGGGACCAAACGCCAGATAAGGCCGACGCTGACCAGGATGAGCGTGAGGCCGAACCAGGTCAGGCGTGATCGCCCGCGCTGATGACGAGCGGTGAAGGTTCGCAATGGCTAATCACCTATGTCAGCGACTGGTATCCGCTAAATATTCGGCGCATCAGCGCGCAGGTTCAGAGTTGCCCGCGGCTGCTAAGTTTGGCCTCGCTTTATGATGCCTTCATACGGTTTTCAAGTGAAGTGACGCGACGCCCCATCAGCTGCATGCCGGTCTCGAATGGAGGTCTCATTTGCTCAGGTGCGGTGCGTGGCTGGCGTCTGTGTTGCGGGGAGGGCTAGTAATCCAAACCCGACGCTTGGTACCCACCTGCGAAGCCCGCAACGGGTGGATTTCTGCCGGTCCGCATTCGGGCGGTAATGCGCTGAAGCGGATATCGTTTCCTTTCCCGTTCGTGATCCTTTTAGGCCCTTGGCGGTGAGCTTGAATGATGTCCCCGCTTGGGTGAGGCTATGCGCACCGCAGGCCGCTTTAGGGACCGCAAGTGGCGACTGAGACCATCACTCTTCGTCCCTCCGAAGAGCGGGACGTGCCTGCGCTCGTTCGTCTTTTGCGGCGTTCGTGGCTTGTCACCTGGGCCCCCGAGCTTCCGTTCGAGGCGGTGCAAGCCTTCGCCGCTTTTGACCCCGCACGGTTGCAGGCTGAGAATGAGTGGCGAAGCTTCATCGTCGCCGTTCGTGGTGACGTGCTGGTTGGAATGATGCAAGTTGGAGACGATCAGATCACCGACCTGCACGTCGATC